>CALGBT010000458.1 GCA_937884235.1 uncultured Pseudomonadota bacterium | reverse complement strand
CGGTAGCCGCCCTCACGGCTGGCCTCACCCTTGTGGAAGAGGCGTTACGACGACTGCCCGCCGGCCGACGCCCGCGGCTGGTTCTCTGCCACGTCACCGGTCACGCAGAGTTGGCGTGGCTACGGCGGATGAAGAGCGAGGGATTCGACGTCTGGGGCGAGACCTGCCCCCACTACCTGCTCCTGACCCAGGATGATGCCGTCGCCGCCGGGGCAGCCCTGCAAGTGAATCCGCCCCTACGCAATGCGCAAGACAGGGACGCGCTGTGGGCCGCACTGCAGGACGGAACCATCGACTTCCTCGCCACCGATCATGCTCCCCACACTCCGGCAGAGAAGGCCTCGCCATTGCCGCCGTCGGGGGTGCCCGGTCTGGAATGGCTGGGCCCCTTCCTGGTGACCCTGGCAATTACCGGAAGAATCTCCTGGAGGCGCGCCGTCGAGTTGGGCTGCGCCAATGCTGCCAGTTGCTATGACTTGACTGGACACAGCGGCCTCCAGGAAGGCTGTGCGGCCAATCTTGCCCTCTACGTAGACTGTCGCACAGCCCTCCCTGTATTGACTCGCGCCGGCTACTGCCCCTACCCCGACTTCGGTTTTGCCGTGCGGGTCGCGGCGACATTTCTTGACGGCGAACAGCGATATTGCAATCACCTCCTCACCGGAGAACTCCAATGACCGACCAGACCATGGAAGTGATCTCTTTCCTGCTCGATAATGAGGCGCTGAGGTTTGGAGACTTCACGTTGAAATCAGGAGACCGCTCGCCTTTCTTCGTCAACCTCGGAGCCATCCGCCGGGCGGAATCGCTGGCCACTCTCTCCCATTTTCTAGCGCGCCGCGTGCACTCAGCATTTCCGGAAACTACGCTCCTCTTCGGGCCGGCCTACAAGGGCATTGCCATGGCCACCGCCACCGCACTCGCACACCGGCAGGCCTACGGTTCGAATCTGGCCGTCTGTTTCGACCGCAAGGAGGCCAAGGAACATGGCGAGCAAGGAGGATTCATCGGCCAACTGCCGCAAGCCGATGATCGAGTTGTGATTGTCGACGATGTCATCAGTGATGGTGGCACCAAACGCCAGGCTATGGCCACGCTGAAATCCGAGTTTGGCATAGAAACCGCCGGAATCGTCGTCGTTGTGAACCGAGTCCGCCGTCGAGACAAGGCCTCCCTCAGTAGCCTGCCTCTAGAGGCCCTTGTCACCCTCCCGGACCTGGTGGATTTCCTCAAACACAACAACGACCCCCGGGCCAAGTCCCTGCTCAACTTCCATGAGGAGGAATAGCATGAAGAAGAAATACGGCATTATTCCGGCCCTTGATTGTGATCAACTTGACGATGCCGTCCGGCTCACTGAGCAACTCGGGCGACATGATTTTGTGCAGGGGTTCAAGGTGGGGTTTTCCCTGGGGCTCACGTACGGCCTGCCCGCGGTGGTGCGAGCGCTCAAAGCTCATACACATCTGCCCATCATCTACGACCACCAGAAAGCTGGCACCGATATTCCTGACACTGGAGCGCTCTTCGCCCGGACGCTCAAGCGGGCGGGCATGGATGCCGCGATACTCTTCCCCCAGGCCGGCCCCCGCACTTTGCAGGCTTGGATTCGCGCCCTCCAGGACGAGGGAATTGAAGCCATCTGCGGCGGTGCCATGACTCATCCAGCATACCTCCTCTCCGAGGGTGGCTACATCGTTGACGAGGCGGTGTTGGAGATGTACGCAATCGCCCGTGAAGAGGGCGTTGCCATCTTTGTCCTGCCCCTCACCAAGCCAGGCGTCTCACGCCGCATCGTCAACCACGCAGGACTGAACCACGACTGCACTATCGTTTCCCCCGGATTCGGAGCTCAGGGAGGCAACCCGGTCAGCTTCGATTTTGTCCAACGGCACTATCTAATCGTCGGTCGCGCGCTGTTGCGAGCCGATGACCCTGTCAAATACGTCAACGGGATTGAACAACAACTGAGGGGTGCAGATGAAGAGTGACCTGATTTCCATGAATGACCTCGACCTCGCCGACATCGAGCACTACCTCGATTTGGCGCATCAGGTCGAGGGCCTGCCCGCTCAGGAACGCGTACGGCTCCTGGCCGGCCGGGTGCTGATGGTAATGTTCTACGAACCTTCTACCCGCACCCGTCTCTCCTTCGAGTCGGCCATGCAGAAACTTGGCGGCGGCGTCATCGGCTTTTCCGAGACAGCCTCAACCTCCATCGCCAAGGGCGAATCGTTCAGTGACACTGTGCTGACCTGCGAAAGATACGCCGACGCCATCGTCGTCCGCCACCCCAAGGAAGGGACGGCACGTCTGGCAGCAGAGACCGCATCGATTCCCATCATCAATGCTGGCGACGGAACCAACCAACACCCCACGCAGACTTTGCTCGACCTCTACACCATCAAGAAGTGCCATGGTCAGGTCGACAACGTCCGCATCGCCTTTGTGGGTGACTTGAAGTACTCCCGCACAGTCCACTCGCTCTTCCAGGCACTGCTGAAATACCAGGGAGTGAAGTTCACCCTGGTCTCCCCCGAGTCATTGCGCCTGCCTGGGTATCTGAAACTCTCAGCCGAGGGTCGACAGCTGGACTTCGATGAAACGGACGATCTCCAGGCCGCACTGGCGCAAAACGACATTGTCTATATGACCCGCATCCAGGCCGAGCGATTTGCCGACATCATGGACTACGAGAAGGTCAAGAATGCATATTGCCTGGAGGCCCGCATGCTCGCCGGAGCCCCAGCGAACCTCAAGGTTCTCCATCCGCTACCCCGGGTCAACGAGATCTCGCCGGACGTGGACAAGAGCAGGTTCGCCGGCTATTTCGATCAGGTCGAGAGTGGAGTAATCGTACGACAGGGCATTTTGCTCAGCCTCCTGGGGGTGCTGTAATGAATTCCGAACGCCATCTGCTGATCCCGAAGATCGAGTCTGGGATCGTCATCGACCACGTCCCGGCCGGACTGGGTGCTGGTATTCTCGAGTTGCTGCGTTCTTACGCCGGACTTGACGACGCGCAGATTACCCTCGGCCTGAACTACGACAGCAACAAGCTGGGGCGCAAGGACATGCTCAAGATCATTGCGCCGGAATTGCCGAAGAAAGTCCTGGCTCACCTCTCCATATTGGCATCAGGAGTCACCATCAAGCGGGTCGATAACTATCGGGTGCAGGGAAAATACTCACTGCAACCACCCGACCATATTGAAGGGCTGGCCCGCTGCATCAACCCCAATTGCATCAGCAATCATGAACGACAGGCATCGGCCCGTTTCACCCGCCTCGGCGAAACCTCGCACAAGTTCCGCTGCGCCTACTGTGAGAGAGTCTTCGAGCTTGACGAACTGGACATTGTGCTGCCCTAGGAGAACCATGGTCGAACTGCCCGTCACCCTCGCCGGCATCAAACTGCACAATCCCACGGTCCTGGCCTCAGGGATCCTCGGCGTCTCAGCTTCAAGTGCGGCCTTGGCCGTCGCCCACGGCGCGGGGGCCGTCACCCTGAAGTCTTGCGGCGCTGAGCCGCGGCTGGGCCACCGAGGCCCCACCATTCTACCCGTCCCTGGTGGTCTGCTCAACGCCGTCGGCCTCTCAAACCCCGGAGCAGCCGCAGTGGCTCATGAGATCCGTGATTTCCGGGGGCGTTGCGAAGTGCCGCTTGTCGCCTCGATTTTCGGCCGCACCGAAGCTGAGTTTGGAGAGGTTGCAGCGATTATCTGCGATGCCCATCCCGCCCTCCTCGAAGTGAACGTCTCCTGCCCCAACGTATCTTCCGAGTTCGGCACTCCCTTCGGCCTCGACCATGATGCTACTGCGCGCATTACCCGGATCGTGAAAGATATTGCTGGAACCATTCCCGTCTTCATCAAGTTGTCGCCTCAGGCACATAACATAGGATCTCTGGCTCGTCGCTGCCAGGACGCCGGTGCCGATGGCATCACTGCCATCAACTCCGTAGGTCCGGGCATGGCCATCGACGTCTACACTCGCCGACCGATTCTTTCAAATCTCAGCGGCGGCTTGTCTGGCAGAGCAGTTCTTCCCGTTGCCGTTCGCTGCGTCTACGAGATTGCTCAAAATGTATCCATACCGATTATCGGAACCGGGGGAATCACAACCCCGGAAGATGCGCTGCAGATGATTCTGGCCGGGGCAACGGCAGTGGGCATCGGTACTGGCGTGCATTCTACTGGAATCAGCATCTTCCAGGAAGTCTGTCGGGGCCTCAGTGAGTACCTGGAGGAAAGCGGATTCACTGGGCTGGATGACATTCGGGGGGCAGCCAATGACCGTTGAAATGAGCACCTACGTAGTGGCTGAAGTGAGCCAACAGGCCGACCTCGTCAAGACAATCCGCCTCCTCGACGTACCAACGGCCATGCCCGGTCAGTTCTTCCTGATCTGGCTTCCTGGCATCGACGAGAAACCAATTTCAGTGTCCAATCAAACCTCCGCCGGCACAGAGTTCACTATTTGCGGTGTCGGCCCCTGGTCCACCGCAATGCTGCAAGTTGAGGCCGGGGACCGGGTGGGCTTGCGGGGCCCCTTCGGCAACGGCTTCGCCCTCGCCGACAACACCCTGTTGGTGGGCGGGGGCATGGGAGTAGCTCCCCTGCGGTATCTGGCTCATCGTCTCATGGAGGAAGGCCGGAGTTTTGACCTTGTCGTGGGCGCTCGGGACGCCAGCAGCCTGATCTTCCGAGAGGAATTCGGTCGCTGGGGAGCACGCTTTGCCACCGACAACGGTGACCTGGGTCACGTTGGTACAGTGACGGAGTTGCTTAGCGAGATGCTGCGCCTACGGGCCTACGATTCACTGTATGCTTGCGGACCGGAAGGCATGTTGGCAGCTGTCAGAGTGATTGCCGATGAGCACGAGATGGCTTACCAATTGGCCCTTGAGCGGTTGATGAAATGCGGGATTGGTCTGTGCGGCCACTGTTGCATGGAAGGCTCCGGTCTAAGGCTCTGCGTCGAGGGGCCAGTACTTACCCGCGAGATGCTTGACGGCACCGCCGAATTTGGCCTTCCCCACCGAGATGGCAGCGGCCGCCGCAGAACATAGCCCCCCCCTTTCCCTTACTGCAGTTGTTCCATCCGCAGCCCTCCTATGCTCTAATGGAGCAATGGCACGGCTGGTAATGCACGTAGACATGGATGCTTTCTTCGCAGCGATTGAGCAGCGAGACGACCCTGAGCTGCTGGGCAAACCCGTGATCATCGGCGCGCAGCCTGGAGGGCGCGGGGTGGTCTCCACCGCATCATACGAAGCCCGGGTCTTCGGCGTCCATTCGGCAATGCCCATCTCAGAAGCTCACCGGCTCTGCCCTGACGGCATCTTCTTGCGACCGGATTTCCGCCGATACAAGGAGGCCTCCGACGGCCTCATGGAGATTCTGCGCTCCATCTCTCCAGTGGTGGAACCGGTGGGAATTGACGAGGCCTATGTGGATATCGGCGGCCTGGGCCGTCTGCTGGGGCCACCCACCGAGATCGGAGCGGAGACCAAGCGCCGAGTGCGTGAGCAACTCAGCCTCACCGCGTCTGTGGGCATCGGCCCCAATCGTCTCATCGCCAAGATCGCTTCGGACCGGCAGAAGCCCGATGGCCTGACCGTTGTGGCCCCCGAACAGGTTGTTGCCTTCCTGGCGCCGCTGCCCGTGGGCGACATGCGCGGCGTCGGCCGCAAGACCGTGCCGATCCTACACCGCATGGGCATCCGCAACATCGGCGACCTGCAGCGGCGGTCCCTGGAGGAGTTGCAGGGAAGCCTCGGGGCCAACCAGGCCCGGGCCCTGCACCTGCAGTGCCAGGGGATCTCCTCCGATTCGGTGGGCCACCAGCAGGAGCGCAAATCCATCTCTAAGGAGACGACCTTCCAGGTGGACGAACGAGATTTTGACGTTATTCGTGAGACTCTCCTGGTGCTGGCCTGCCAGGTTGGCAGGACCGCCCGCAAGGAAGGCCTGGCTGGCCAGAAGGTGACCATCAAGGCGCGACTGCCAGGGTTCGTCACCTACACCCGGCAACGCAAGCTTCTGGAACCTACCCTCGGTGACCTGGAGATCTTTCGCACCGGCATCGAATTGTTCAAAGCTGCCCCCTTTGCCAAGGGCCCCTTCAGGCTGGTCGGCATCGGCATCGGCGACCTCGTGCCAGAGTCCGCCGCCAAACCAATGCTCATGGCCGATGCCAGCGAGCGACGGGCACAGCGGCTCTATCAAGTCCTTGATACCATCCGGGACCGACACGGCGAAGTAATCAGTCTGGGCAAGCCCGGGAAGAAGCGCGGCGGTTGATGGCAACTCGGGCGGCGCCGTCTTTCCCCACTGACGCGCGATGCGACTACTCCTTCGCACAGATCCTTCGTGCCTCTTTGATCTCTTCGTCAGTGGCGCCGAATCGCTGGGCATCGCGGGCCATGCGAAAGGACTTGGCACAATGTATGGACTTCTGGTCGAGATGGTCGATTGCCCGGGTGGACGATACCCAGGCGAGGTGAAGATAGCGAGCCTTAACCGCGTTGTTCAACTCGTTGACATAGCCGGCACACCGGTCCCGCACCACTTTCGAGCTGCTCCGCAGAGTCTTCGATGCTGCCCTCGCCTGCCGCGCAGCGGCTGAGGCATCCTTGCGGGTCCCTGAAAGAAACTCCAGTCCCTTCTGGACCAGCTGGCAAATATCCTGGCTCCGACGCCTGTCCCCTCGTTCCAGATCCTGGCCCCCACAGCGCCGATAGTCCGCCGCGTCACTAGGAGGGGCCCAAATGGGCTCAGGAGCCGTGGGGAGGATCGGCAACTTCGGGTCCACTGCCGGCTGGGCGATGACGTCCGGAGCAGGCACAGGCTCCTCTTCCACCACCACCATCACCACTTCAGGCTGCGCAAACGCAGCCACCACATCAGTCACCGCGACGGTGACGACATCCCCCGCTGATTCCACCTCTGCCAGGCCAGTCGTCGCAGAGTCCAACTCCAACTCAGCCGCTGACCCGACGTCTTGCATCACGACCACCTCGGCGACAGTCTCAGCAACTACGTCGGCAACCAACTCCGGTGCCACAACGTCGGCCACCATTGCGGCGGGAGGCAGCAGACGGATATCGGGCGTCTCCGCAGGAGCCGTCCTGGGAGGACTGCTCGGGGACGGACCAAAGAGGTGATAACCGCCAATCAGCAGCGCTGCAAGGAGTGCCACGACCGCACCCGCACCCATGAATTTGCGCTGTCGACGAAGGCGCCTTTGCTGCAGCAGACGAGGAAAATTCCCGGGACGCAATGGACCAGACTGGTAGACCAGGGTCTTGCAGTCGCGGTTCTTGCTGCGCGTGCTGGCCACTTCGCAAAGCTCGTGGCAAGCATGCTCTGGCTCCAGTCGGGCAACCATGCTGCCCATGGCATCATCCTCTAGATAGCGATGAACACCAGCCGAGCAGAGCAACACTACGTCTCCCTTCTCCATGTGCAGGGGCAAACTGCGCACATCCGGCTCAACACGTGCCTTTTCCCCCAGCGCCCGCGCCAGACTATGCGCTTCCGGGCGCTCCCGAGCCTGCTCCTCGGTCATAATTCCATGATCGATCCACGTCTGCGCCGTCGTATGGTCCCCAGTCAGTCGGTTCGGCGCGTTGTTGCGGACCAGATAGGCGCGAGCGTTGCCGACATGACCAACATAGCTTCGCCCACGGGTCACCAGAACCAGGACACAACTGGCACTGCTCTCACCTGACTCCGAGAGCCCGCGCTGGGCTTGATGCAGGTCGCCGTTTGCAGCTTGAATAGCTTGACGAAGCAGGTCGGAGGCAGACCGTACGTCCTCAGGATTGAGCCGGGCATTCTGCGAAACCCGCCGAATGGCCTGCACCGCAGTCCTCTCAGCATTGAGCCGTGTGGTCAGGTCGCGGGAAGTACCATCCACCAACACCAGCAGCACGCCAAAAGGAAGGGATATGGTGGCCACCCCCTGGCCTTTCTCTCCCAGGGGCTGTTCCGGCAGACTGAGGATGCCAACCCGAGGAAAGGCCGCCGTCTGGCCCCCGTTTTCTGTCTCCCAGTTTCTACTCATCTCTCCTCTCCCCAGAAGCGGGTGGATGGTATGATCTTTTGGCCTTGATGGCAAGGCCCTGAGCGATTTGTAGTCAGACCCTCCGTGCGCTATACTCTGCCGCAGACCACTTCCTGACGGGGGTCACGTGACCGGAAATATGCCGCCTCTTGAGAGCCAATCCTGGGGCCACTGTGCCACTTCCTGACCGCGACATCCGTCTGCGCATTGCGGTGCCCCGAGTGGGCAACTGGCATCTGGCAGGACTATTGAGTGAAGCAACCGGGCTAGCTCCGGCAGTGGCCGCGGCTCTGGTACGCCACGGCAGTTGCCGACTCGATGGCAAAGTCATTCGCATTCCGGAGCTGCCGCTCCTCCCTGGGGCTTTGCTGGTTGTCACCTACATCCCCACCCCCGCAGCCCCCCGCCCCGTCGTGCGCCATCTTGACGACCACCTGATCGTCGTGGAGAAGCCCGCCGGCGTGCCGTCACAGCCGACTCGGGAGGGAGCCGAGAATTCGCTGGTCGAACAGGTTGCCAGGATGACAGGATCCAGCGACCTCCACGTTGTCCACCGTCTTGATATTGGGGTTTCGGGATTGCTGGCCCTCGCTCGCGGCCGCAAAGCTGCCGCAGACTTGACCCGGGCCTTCGCTGCCGGGAGCGTGAAGAAGCTCTATCTGGCTGCCCCTGAAGTCACTGACTCAGGCCTCGCCTGGCTCCTGGCCAGCCGCCACAAAGAACCGTTAGTGGCGCCGCTTCGCTGGGTTTCGAGGCGACGACAGGCGTTGGTCGCCAACGACGGTCAGCCGTGCCGTACCGATGTTCTCCACGCCGCGCTCACACAGGAGCAGTGGTTGCTCTTGCTGAGACTCCACACCGGTCGGACGCACCAGATTCGCGCCCACCTCGCCCACGTCGGACTGCCTCTCATGGGAGATAGCAAATACGGTGCTCCCACCCATAGCCGTCGCATCGGACTGCACTGCATCCACCTAAGCCTTCCCCACCCCTCACTGGGCACCATCCACCGGTTCTGGGCGGACCCACCGCCTGACTTCCTGGACCTGACCGGCATTGATTGGAACAAAGAGAGCGCTGATTTCTGGCGTGGCAAAGCAGGTTAAACAACGAAGGCCCCGCCGAAACGGAGCCTTCGTCTTTTACGTGGACCTTTTTGCGTCATGCCCAGGACTACATTGGGCAGCCTTCAGAACAATGGGCCACTCTCGGGATCAGGAAACGCATCGAATCACCTCGCAATTGGTTCAACGCCAAAAGAAGTTGTCAGGCGCCCGCCTGACTACTCCACCAAGATATGGCGCGTCCTGCCCACAGTCAAGGAAGAGAATGATAATGGTATGTGCCAGCTGGCTCTAGTGACCACAGTTGAGTCTTGCGAAGTGTCGATATGACCGGTCGTAAGTAGCTTCAGCGTCGGCTGGGAAAAAACAGCCAGGCAGTTGATCCATGCGCCGATGATAGGTCACGCACTCACAGCAATTACCCTTGCGCGGACAGCCGGGGTAAGTGCAACTGCAACCGGCCAGATTCTTCGCCTTCTCATCACATCCCATGAAAACCTCCTAGCGTCGCGGCGTGTTCAGCAGACCGGCGTGTCGACGGTAAACCCGCACCAGGGGGACGCCGTCGATTCCCCCCTCATAGACGGAACCGAGAGTATCCATGTTCTCCCAGTAACGCATCTCCTCTTCGGCGAATCGCTCCTCCACATCGAAGAGCAACACGTCTGGGGAGCGGACCCGTGTGGCACAACCCAGATCCTCTCTCATCCAACCTTCCCGCTGTAACATCTCACAGGTACCCCGAGTGGCGTCCTGGAAATCAATGTTGCTGTCCGGTGGTGCGTCTGCATTCACAAAGTCGAGGGCAGTCCGACTGGCGAAACTCCAGAACTGCCGCTGCATCCGCGCCTCCGCCGCACCCCGCAAGCCACCCACCAGCTCGTTATAGTAGGCGGTGCCATATGGCGCATATCGAAGCGTGTCCCTCACCGCAGGTGAAATCAGCACCAGTACCACCGTTGCCGCCGCAATCCAACGGGACCGGGAAGGCATCTGCGGCCAGTAATCCTCTAGCCCCCGCCTGCCAATTTGCAGCAGGTACAACAACCCGTGGGCAGCCAACAGACAGAAGAATGGCATGGTCAGCAGCCAGTGCTTGACGCCCCCAAAAACTGGAGTGCCTGGCAAGGAGATCAGGGTTACGGGAAATGCCAGATTGATGAAGACAAACCAGCCTGTGCCCCAGGCAGACAGCAACTCTTCGTCGTTCCTGCGCCAGATTTGCAGACCCCGTACGAAGGACACACTGCGTCTCAGAAACAGGCCCCAGAAACCGACCATGAACAACACCGTAGTCACCACCGGCACCGTCAACAATGTCATAACAAAGGGCAGGTCGATGGGGAAGGGAGGCGACTGGTATGCACGTCCAAAGTAGTACTGGAAGTAGTGCTCGTGGTCCAGATGAAACCCCAGGTACTTCCCGAAAGACTCAAAGGAATCGTACCAGAGCCAGGGCCAACAGATGAAGAGCATCGGTAGGCCTATGGCCGGCATAAGAATAAAGGCCAGGGGGAAACGAGGCAACGCCAGCCGCCACCCGCTGACCTTGAAGCTCCTGATGCCGGCGACTCCCCACCACATCATCAGCGTAATGGGGAGGAAGAACGCATTGAGCTTGGCAAGCAGAGCCAGCCCCCACAGAACCGCGGTCACAAAGGCCCAGCGAGTTGAACTCAATGACCGATAAAAAGCGTAGAGGACAGCAACGCTGAGGGCCGTAATGGGAATATCAAAGCAGGTCAAATGGGCGTGAAAGAAGACCCTGGGGACAAAGACAAAGAGCACCACAGAAAGCAGGCCGACGGAAATCGAACCGAATTCAACTCCCAGCAGGAAGAGCACCAGAATCAGCAGGCCGCCGAACAGCGCCCCCGGAAAACGAAAAGCATCTGACTCGGAGAAGCACTGCAGTGGACCCGAGGACACGACACGGCAGGCGGTGAGGCTCTCGCCAGGCGCCCCAACTGCCGCCGCGCACACAGCCGCAGCCGCCTCCGCATCCCCATGGAGTTGCCCCTCCGCCCCCGAGACCCGGCGCTTCGTAACGAGAACTCGCCCCAGCACTTGCCTCTCACTCTGCTCCCGGCCCAACTCGCCGGGGCCGAGGAGCACCACTTCCTCATCAGGCTCGAATCCGTGGGAGAGACCCAGGCCACTAATCGTCACTGCCCCGTCTGGGGCGACGACGGCGACCCTCTCTTTCAGCCCCAGGAATCGCCAACTGACGCCGAAGAGCACCTTCATGAGGGGGGGGTGTTCGAAGTTCTGCTTCCAAACCTTCTTGACTCCTTCCCGCCCCAGCAAATCGCTCCGCCCATCATCGTCAGCCCGGGCAAGACGCGTGAACCAGTTGAAGTAGACTTTTCCGTAGTTGATGTAGAACGATTCGTCCCGAGTGATTCCCATGGACGTGGTTTGCATGACTAGAACCACGTAAAGTGCCGCCAGTAGAGAACCGACGGCCCAATCGAGACGGCGACGCGGTCCACGGGCAAAGAGACTCATCCCCCGGCCCTTGTCGCTACCTTCTCTCAATGCCGCAGGGGACATCCAATCCTCGCCTTCCAGTCCCGCCGATTGTGCCTAGCGGGATCAGTCAGGTCAATGGGAACTTCCGGTAGACACGCACCGCCTAAGTCAGCGATCCAAAATCGAAACCAACGCTAGAACTTCCGAAACAGTACATCTGGGACGACGCGCAGGACCGCGGCCACGAGCCCCCATCGCCGCGTCACGTAAACACACTTCCGCCGCCCCTTGATGGCCGAGAGAATCTGCCGGGCCGCCACCGCCACATCGGCCACCCAGAACATCCCCTTCTGTCCCTCTGTCATCGCCGTGTGCACGTAACCCGGCCGGACATCCGTCACCGCCAGATTCAGCTTCCGCTTGTGGGCCTGCACTCGGACCGCTTCCAGGTAGTTGGAGACAAAGGCCTTGGAGGCGGAATAGGCCGGCGCTCCATATCCTCCGCGCAGTGCGGCCACGGAAGAAATGCCCACCAGATGCCCCTTGCCCTGCTTCTCAAAATAGCGGACGGCAACGTTGGTCATAGCCGCGAAGCCGGTAACATTGACATCAATGGTTGCCGCCTCAGGCTCCCAACCAAGCTTGAAGTTGGGAATCCCGATGCCGGCATTGACCACCACGACGTCCACTGGACCAAGTGACTCCAGGAACGCGTCTAGCGCAGCCATTGCCGTAATGGGTTGAGCCACGTCCAGACCGGCAACCTCCACCCTGCCCCCCAGGCTCGCAGCCAACTCGTCAAGACGGTCCTTGCGGCGCGCGGCGATACCCAGCTCCCAGCCATCCGCCGCCATCACCCTGGCCAACTCCTCACCGATTCCACTGCTGGCACCTATTATCACTGCTCTGGGCATCTCTCCCTCCTCCTGGTTGCCTCAGGAGTCTAGCTGGACGCAGGTGGTTTTTCCAGTGGCTGCGGAAAGCTTTGACAAAGGAAGTCGCAAAAAATATATTGTGTGCTGTAAAAGTATAGCCAAAAGGGGGGGGGGGAGATGGACATCGGCAAACTTTCACTTCGGGAACGCAAGTTCGCGCGCACCAAGCTGGCACTGCTTAATGCTGCGGTGGCACGCATGATGGACCGCTCATACGAGGCGATCTCGGTCCGAGAATTGTGTGATGAGGCGATGGTCTCCGAGGCTACGTTCTTCAATTACTTCCCCAAGAAATCCGATCTCCTCGTCTACTTCGTCGAGCTTTGGGCCATTGACGTCGCCTGGCACGGTCGGCACGATTCCGACGGGGCGGGCGGCCTGGCGGCCATTGAAGCCATCTACAATCGCACTGCCGTACGGGCCAGCACCCGCCCCCGAGTAATGAACGAAATCATCGCGTTCATTGCCAGGGAACAAGAGGAGGCAGCCTTCAAGACCGTTTCGGCAGCCGAAAGACTGATGGCCTATCCGGATCTTGAACAAGTGGAGAGCCTGCCAGACGAGACCTTCGACAGCCTCGTCAACCGGAACCTGGAGATTGCGGTCCGCAAAGGTGAGCTGCCCGCCACCGCCGACCTGGAGCAGACGCGGGTACTGCTCCAATCAGTCTTCTTCGGCGTTCCCCTCGTTCTTGGCATCGGGAGGGCCGGCGAAGTCGGTACGACCTACCGCAACATGCTGAATCTGATTTGGAAGGGAATCCGTTCGAGCTAGTCCCTGCCCTCATGGGCCCTGAAGTAGAAGATCAGCGGGGCCTTCTGCAAATCTCCCCTCACCAGTGGCCCCCCGTCTGCCAAGCGCATTTCAACGACGTCCCCCACCAGCCGTAGGGCACAGCCAGCAGCCAGAGGCTCCGTGACCCGGAGCCGAAACTCCCGCAATATCTCAGCTTCCACAAAAAGCGGATCCCGCGTCCAGGAGAGAGCATCGGAGACTTTCCCATATTCCATCCAATCACCGCTGCGGGTGACATCGTGCAGATGGACAAAGAGGAAGCGCTGGAAGACGATGGTGATTCCGGCCAGTCGCTCCGGCGGCATCGACAATTCATGGCCGCACATCTGCAGCTTCGCCGCGCCCTCCCTTGCTAGGGACAGAGCACTGGCGCAATGGAAGGAACAGGGGTACCACGTAATGGGACTCACCATGGGCGGAAAGATATTGAAGTATGGATGGCTGGGCATAGCTACCCCAGCCCCGGCCCCATAGGCCGCCAGGACAGCCTTATCATCCTGCCGTGGGAGATTGGCGAAGAAGCGAACGCAACAAGCAGGATATCCCAGCATCTCGCCGGACCGGATCATCGCCTCACGCCGCTGGTTGCCCCCCCGCCGCTCCCGCCGTTCCATCTCAACGAGCAACGGCATGGCCGACTCTTCACGGCTGAGAAAAACCTGAGATAGCCTGCTGCCCGCCCCGGAGTCCATGTCCCTCTCTTCCGCACTGGGACCGCTATCGCGCTCAACAACTTCCATAAAGGCCCCCACACTGCCAGCCATGGTGCGTAGGGCCGCGATTGCCTCTAGACTCTGGTCTTCGACCTTTACCGCAGGCTTGATCCCATGCATGAAGAGAGCCAACTCGATATTTTCGGATGTCGAACTCGTCCAGTCTGCCGCCACACCAGAGGTTGGGGCCGACGACCAGTCCAGCCACCTCCCAGTCATGCTCCTGTCAACCATTGTGTGAGGCCCCCCCTGCGTCTCGTCACATTGTATCCCCTCCGGCCATCTGCTACAATCACTCGTTGTGAGGAGGCGGTCATGGAGATCGTTGTCGGACTTCCTGCCGCGGCAACCGTGGACGAGGTTCACCAGTTGGTTGTTGCGGGAGCCACCGAGTTCTTCGTCGGCTATCTGCCGCAATATTGGAGCCATAAATTCGGACAGGAGTTCTCCCCCAACCGGCGCTACTTCGCAGGGGCACAGGTGGACTCCATCGAGCGCCTGCGAACGCTCTGCGAGGCAGCAGCGGAGCATCAGGTCCCAGTCGCAGTGGCCTTCAATGAGCACTTCGTCACTCCCGATGCCATGGAACTGGGGCGCAGATTGCTGGACGAAGCCGTCGCCGCGGGCTGCTCCGCCATCATTGTCGCCGATCCCTCCCTGGTACCTTACTTCAACAAGCATATCCCAGCCGTCAATATCCACGTCAGCGGCGATGCCGGACTCTACAACCGCCACGCTTGCGAGGCAGTCTTTCAAGCTGGTGCCCGTCGCGTCATCTTCCCTCGGGAGTTGCCTCTTACTGAGCTGACTCCTCTCCTCAGCGCAACCATTGGACCTGGCCGAGAGTTTGAGGCTTTCGTCATGGGAGAACCTTGCGTCTTTGACGGGGCGCGCTGTTTCACGGAACATGGCTATGGATTTGCCTGTGACTTCTGCAACCACCATGAGCGTAAGCACCTGCGCCGGCGAAGCGGGCATTCCCGCCGTCCACTTGACCCACCCCAAGCCGCGCTGCTGGACAATCCCCGCAATCGCGCGGTCTGGGGTTTGGGGAAATGCGGTCTTTGTGCAGTGGGGAGATTGGCTCACCTGGGCGTCACCCACATCAAGATCCCGGGGCGCGCTTCCGATGCTCTTCCGGCTATCCGCCTCGTCAAGCAACTTCTCGACACGCCGCACCGCTCCAAGGCCTCAGCACAACAGCTCCTGGACGCTCCAGAACTGTGTGCGTCTCGCACCTTCTGCTACTTCCCGGAGGTCCATGATGACTGAACTGGCCCTCTACCTCGCCAATCCAGCCAGTCTTAACGAGCAGCGGCAATTCATGGCCACCGGCGACCTTGCCGCCTGGGTTTGGGGCCCGGATACCATGCCCCTGGAGCGTGGCGCCTATGAGGCAGTCCTGGAGGCGCTGCCCGAGGGAAACGAGCGGAGGGTGCGTCGGCTCTACCTCGGCAACGAATTCTGCCCCTATCTGGCCTGGTCTCAAGACGAGTTGTTACGGGGGGTGGAACTGGCTCAAGCC
>CALGBT010000457.1 GCA_937884235.1 uncultured Pseudomonadota bacterium | reverse complement strand
GGCCCCCGCAGGAGAAACCGACCGGACGCGACCGGCTGGGCATCGTCCCCGGGACTGCGCTCATCCGGCACTGGGACGGGCAGCGGCACGTGGTCACCGCACTCGAAGAAGGATTTGAGTATTGCGGGCAGCGGTTCCGGTCGCTGTCCGCGGTCGCCCGCCACATCACCGGCACCAGTTGGTCCGGCCCCGCGTTTTTCGGGCTGAAAGGCAAGGGACGGAAAACGGTGGTAGAGAGGGAGAGACATGGCGCATGACAGAAGACATCTCCAGGCCGTGCCGCCGGCAACCGCCCAGCGGGTCCGGTGTGCCATCTACACGCGGAAATCCACGGATGAAAACCTCGACTCCGATTTCAACTCGCTGGATGCGCAGCGGGAGTCGGCGGAGGACTACATCCGGTCCCAGCAGCGGGAGGGCTGGATCGCACTGCCCGAGCGCTATGATGACGGCGCGTATTCCGGGGCGACCCTCGAACGTCCCGCGCTCCGGCGGCTGATGGACGACGTGCGCGCCGGTCGCGTCGACACCATCGTCGTCTACAAGATCGACCGGCTGTCGCGTTCTCTGCTCGGCTTCGCCAGGCTGATCGAGGAGCTGGAGCAACACCACGTCTCCCTGGTCAGCGTGACGCAGCAGATGGACACCTCCACGAGTATGGGCCGGCTAAATTTACATGTTGTTCTAAGCTTTGCACAGTATGAACGTGAAGTAATAGCTGAGCGTATTCGCGACAAGATGGGAGCGTCGCGGCGGCGGGGAAAATACCTCGGGGGAGTGCCGCCCCTGGGCTACGACGTGGACCGCCCCAACAAACGGTTGGTTGTCCACGACGAGGAGTCGGTGCTGGTCCGGTACGTCTTCCGCCGGTATCTCCAACTCGGCTCGACGGTCGCCCTGGTGAAAGAGCTCGCGGCCGAGGGGCACAGGACCAAGGCCTGGGTCACGCAGAAAGGGAAAAAGCGGCCGGGCCGGCCCTGGAACAAGGCCCACATCTACCGGCTGCTGAGCAACCCGCTATACCTTGGCAAGGTGTCGCACCACGGGGAGATCTTCGAAGGGGAGCACGAGGGCATAATCGAGCAGGCGCTGTGGGACGAAGTGCAGGAGAAGCTGAAGGAGAACCACCGGGCCCGCGGCAACGAGAGCCGCTCCGAGACGCCGGCGCTGCTCAAGGGGATCCTGCGCTGCGGCAGTTGCGGGGCAAGCATGGGAGTGACGTTCACGAAGCGGCATGGACGGATGTATCGCTACTACCTATGCCATCAGGCCAACCGGCAGGGCTATCACGCCTGCCCGGTGAAGACCGTCTCCGCGGGCATCATCGAAGGTGCGGTGATGGGGCTCTTGAAGGACGTCTTCCGGTCGCCCGAGATGGTGGCCAGGACGCTCCAGGCGGTCCAGGCCCGGGAAGCGGAGGAGAAAGCCCGGCTGGAAGCGGACAAGCAGCGGATCGAGGGCGAACTCGCCCAGGTGCGGGCCGCGGCGATCCCGTTGGTGGAGAATCTCAAGCAGGGCAAGAGCGCATTCGTGAGAGAGGAACTGGATGGGCTGGAGGCCCGCCGGGCGGAGCTCGAATACGAGCTGGCCTCGGTCGCTGCCGAACTCTCGCAACTCACGCAGGAGCCGGTCTCGCGGAGGGATCTGGTTGCGGAACTGACCACCCTGGACAACGTCTGGGACAACCTCTTTCCTGGGGAGCAGCGGCGGATCGTCCGTATGCTGGTGGACGAGGTCGTCATTTATCCGGACCGCATCGAAATCGCGCTGGCTGCCTTCGGCGTGCGCAGCGTCGTCCACGAGATGCAGGGCCGGGATGGGACGATGCCCGAGGGTTGCTCCATCGACCGGAAGGCCGACGGGACCGCGGTGCTCCGGCTGCCGATGCGGTTCAAGCAGCGGGGCGGGCGCAAGGAGATCGTGCTTCCGCCGGACCACGGCCGCCACCCTTCCTATACGCCCGAGCAGCGGAAGCTCCTGCTGACACTTGCCCGGGCCTACCGCTGGAAGGACCTCCTCGAATCCGGGGCCTACCCCACGGTGAAGGCCCTGGCCGCAGCCCTCGGCCTCGACCGCTCCTACGTCGCCAAGCTCCTCAACCTCACCCTTATGGCCCCGGACATCATCGAAGCCGCCATCGCCGGCAACGAGCCCGCCGGGCTGTCCATCGCCAGGCTTCGCCAGGGTGTTCCGGCGCGCTGGGAGGACCAGAGGCGAAGCTCCGAGGAATCGTAGCAGACGACCTGCCAGCCATTGTGCAACTCGGCGTTTTTCCTTACAATGACCGGTGTTGCGGCAGGGAAGGAGGGGACCATGACGAGATGGAAGAACGCTTGCACTGCGCTCGTTGCCCTGGTGTTGGTGGCAGCATGCGGCACCGGCAAAGACAAGGTGGCGGATACCGTTGCGGCGGACCAGGTTTCCGAGGTTGCCCAGGATGCCCTGGGCGAACACGAGACGGTGACCGACGCTCCCGGCCCAGGAGAGACGCTCACCGATGACGAGATCGGCACCCCGGATGTCTGCCAGTCGAACTGCGAGGGCAAGCAGTGCGGCGACGATGGGTGCGGAGGAACGTGCGGGGATTGCTCGCCCTACGAGGTCTGCTCGACAGGTTCGTGTACTGCGCCAACGTCATGCTCGGAGGCCGTGGAGTGCAGTCTGAAGTGCTGGCCCACCTGGGGCGGGGAGTGCTTGGACAACTGCTGCGGCGTCGAACTCGGCACCGACGCTTGTGCCCACGCAGAGGAAGTTGTCGGGTGCCTCTCCGCCGCGTGTTCCCTCAGTGCCGAGTCGGGCGATGAGGGTTGCGTCGATGAGGCGCTCACGGCGGAATGCAATGAGATGTGGGCGCAGTGCGAGGACTGTCTGCCGGACTGTGAAGAGAAGGAGTGCGGGAGTGACGGCTGCGACGGGAGCTGCGGCGAGTGCGGCCCGGGATTCGTCTGCAAGCCCAACGGCCTCTGCTACCCCGACGATGCTCCCGACTGCACAGATAAGGAGTGCGGTCCGGACGGGTTCGGCGGCTCGTGCGGCAAATGCGAGGAAGGATTCCAGTGCACCTCCGAGGGTGAGTGCAAGCATTTGTGCATTGAGGAAGGCGACTTCCTGGGGCCTGAAGAGGACGGCCTCCCCTGTTGTGACGGGCTGACCGCTCTGCCGCATTTCAAGATGAACTCCGGCGACGACTGCGATGCCGCCGAGTGCTGCTTCTGGTGCGACCAGATGGAGGGGCTCGTCTGCACTGCATGCGGCGACGGCGTGTGCGGGCCGGGGGAGAATGCCTGCAACTGCGAGGACTGCCCGTGCTACCCGCTGCTGGACAGCGACAACGACGGGATCGTCGATGTGGATGACAACTGTCCCGATGTCTACAATCCCGTCCAGTCGAATTGCGAGGGAGATGGCCTGGGCGACGCCTGCGACGAGGATGACGACAACGACCTCAGCAAGGACGAAGTCGACTGTGCTCCCTGCGATGCCACGAAGTTCCCGGGGCAAGTGGAGTGGTGCAACGGCGAGGATGACGACTGCGATGGGATGATCGATGAGGACTTCCCCGACCTGGGCGATTCGTGCGAGCCGCCTTCCGACCCTGACGGGTGCGACCCGTTTGCGGGAGGCCACTGGGAGTGCTCTGTTGATGGACTCGAACTTGTGTGCGTTCCGAATTGGTTTCCAGGAGGCGTGGAGATTTGCGACGGCGTGGACAACAACTGCGACGGCCAGGTGGACGAAGGATACCCGGACACCGACAAGGATGGGCTGGCAGACTGCGTTGACCTGGACGACGACAATGACGGAGACAACGACGAAACCGACTGTGCGCCTCTGGACTCGAACATTCACCACGAAGCCACGGAGCAGTGCAACGGCGTAGATGACAACTGCGACGGTGAGATGGACGAGGAGCCGGTTTTCGCTGCTGAGGACTGCCCTACGGAAGGAGTGTGTTCATCGGGCGTTCCGATGTCCTGTCTGAATGGGATGGTCGTATGCAACCTCGAAGCAGTAGTCGGGTGGTACGAAGGTGACTACTGCGATGGCCTGGACAACAACTGCAACGGACAAGTCGACGAGCAGTGCGAGTTTGATTGCGCTCCATTGGACCCGGAGACATATCCAGGTGCCCCGGAGAAATGCGACGGCATCGACAACAACTGCAACGGCCAAATCGATGAAGGATACCCGGACACGGACATGGATGGATTGGCCGATTGTCTAGATCCTGATGATGACAATGATGGTGTTGATGACGCGGACGACAACTGCCCGACGGTCGAGAATCCGGACCAGAAGGATTGTGACGGCGATGGCATCGGGTTCGCTTGTGACGAAGACGTTGGCCAGTGCGATGAGCCACCGTACGAACCCTGCGACCCCCAACACCCCGAGTTCTTTCCCGGAGCACAGGAGATCTGCGACGGATTGGACAACAACTGCAACGGCGATACCGACGAGGGCTTTCCCGACAGTGATGGGGACGGAATCGCTGACTGCGTGGACCTGGACTGAGTTGCCCCGAAGATGCCTGCGGTGCCGCGGCCGGGGGCGTATACCCCACTGGGAACTGCGAATTGGTCCATCGGGGCAACCTGGGGCTGACGCTGCGTGGCATCCGGGAAGATGGGGATGCTGCTTTGAGAGAGGAGATGGGCTGGACCCGTGTTAGTGCAGCGGGCGACCTGGGCCGCTCCTACGTCGCCTGGTTTCTCAACAGCCCCCTCCTCGCCCCCGACATCATCGAGGCCGCTGTCGCCGGAGACGAGCCGGACGGGCTCTCGATAGCCACTCTTCGCCGGGGCGTGCCCGTGCGGTGGGACGTACAGTCGGCCGAATTGTCGTAGGCAAGTGGGCCATTTAGCGGCAACCCGGCAGAATGCGATCATCTCAGGACGCAGCGCTGGCACACCAGTTGCAACAGCAATCACTGGACCTGGAGGCACTGGGCACCTCCAGCGACAGGATGTCGGCCTCCCTCGTCGGTGGCCGGCAGGAATAGGCAGGGCTCGGTGAAACGGGACGGCTGTGCATGCCGTTTACATAAGGACGGGACTGTGCTGACATTCTCTACGCGTGCACTCGGCGAGTGCGAAGGAGGGAAACCATGATACGCAACATGCTTTGGGGAATATTCGGCGTGCAGGCCGTAACTCTGGTCCTGCTGTGTCCGGCCGCGGCAGAAGCATCCTGCGCCTGGGCACCGCCGAGTGGCGAGTTGTTCACGGTGCCCGCGAACGGGGCGATAGACGTACCCACCGATGCCCGCCTGTGGGTGTTGGTGGGGCTCGAGGGGGACGTCACTGTCTCCCTGGACGGAGCCGCGCTTGCGGAGCAGAAGGAAGGATGGGCGTGGCGGAGCTATGCCCTGCCCTCGCTGGAGGCCAGCAAGGTCTACAGCTACACGGTCAGTATCTGCCACGTGGAAGGCTGCCCGGAGACTTTTGACTATGGCCCCTATTCCTTCACCGCGGGAGACGGACCAGCGGCTCCGCCGGCCCCGCCTGAACTCGTGGAGATCACTGCCGAGCCAACGGATGCGTCTCTCTCCCCCGAGGCCGGTGAGGGCTCCTGCGATCACCAGATCCTGGCCCAAGAGTGCTACGACGTCTTCCCGCTCCTCCATTACAGGCTCAAGGTGAAGCCGGACCCGAACGCATCGCACTATGCCATCTGGGCGGGAGAGAAGAAGACCGGGAGTCCGTTCTTCTTGTCAACCGCCGATTGTCCTGTGCAGATCCTCTCGCACTGCAATCCTCCAGAGAACAGTGACAAGTGCGACCCGGCGAGCGCGAGCGCGTGCTTCAACGTCGCGGCGTACAACGAGGCCGGGCAGTCGACGGAGCCGGTCGAGATGTGCATTGGGGAACCGCCCGCGGGCGGCGAACCGGCGGGAACAGACATCGGCGGTGAGGACGCAACAGGGGACGTTGGCGGGGTCACCCCCGACAATGGAGGCAAGGACGCAGGATCCGGCTGCGGCGTGTCCGCTGGATCGTCTGCTGGCGCGGCCCTGTTGCTGCTGGCCGTGCTGGCGATGCTGGTCCTTGCGGGTAGGCCCCGCCGGGCCGGAACCGGCTCATGACGGAGGGGGAGAAGAGGATTGCAGGGAAGGAGGAAACGATGAGAACACTTGGGCGTGCGACGCTGGCTCTGCTTCTGCTTTCGACGGTGGCGTCCTGCGACTCCTCGGAGAAGAAGAGCGTAGCGGATGTCGGTGACGTCGCTGCGGATGAGCGGAACAGTGCGGACGTCTCTGCCCCCACCTCGTGTTTCGGAGCGGAGCCTGCGGCAGTCGTGGGGCCGCTGCCCTGGCGGGCACCGGGAACGTCGAATTCGAGTTTCATCGAGGAGCATTGCCCGATCTCACCCTGGGCGCGGCCATCCTCGCTTGCAACCCTCCCCTCCGGCGGGCTGGCCGTGGCCGGCAGCTTGCACATGTGCTGCACGGACACGGCGGGTTCGGCGCTGACCGGATACGACGCGACGGGCACTCCCCTGTGGACCGCTCACGATGTTCACGGGCGGTGGGGGGGGACCGCTCTCGCCGGAAAATACGCCTGGGTGGCGGACTGGAACGGGGGACTCATCGCTGGCCGCTCGCAGTCCAAGGGAATGATGCTTGCTGGCCTCTTCGCCTCCGGGAAGGAGGAGTGGACGGTTGATTCCGAGCAGATGGGCTTGCCATGGCGATTGATGCCCGTCGGGGGGGACGTCAGCGACCAGTTCCGCCTCCTGGCGGAGCATTCCTCGGACTCGGACTCGGGCGTCAAGAAGCACTGGCTCGGACTGGTGCGGATCGGTCCCGGCGGGGTGCTCGCGGGCCACGTCGAGCTGCCTGGCGTGGAAGGGGTGGCGCTGAGCTGGCGGGAGACGGGGGAAGACATCGAGGTCATAGCGAGCGCAACATCCCGGTTCGATGCGCTGCCTTCCAAGGGGTGGAACATCGACGAAGGAATGACGGCGGACATCCGGTTCGTCCGGCTCGGCTGGGACGGGACGGTCAAGCTGTCGACGGAAATCGGCGAGTGGAGCACGCAGCCGGAGGTGGGGCAGGTGTGGGCATACGCATCGGCCGTGGAGCCAGAGGGGAGCGGCTGGCTCATCGTGGTCGAGTCGCACACTTTCGTTCCCGATGAAGAACAGATTCGATATTCGCTGGTCCGACTCGATGGCGACGGCAAGAAGGTCTGGGAAGGGGAGGTTGAGCACGAGACGTTGGGGATAGGCTTCCCCGGGTTCGGCCTGCGGGCTGCGTGGCTCCGGCCGGACGCAACGCTGTCGGCCTGGACCACACCGACGATGAACGGCCAGGTGGGCGACGCTCCTGCGCGGGCCGAGGTCCGGCTGGCAGACGATGGGACGGTCGTCGAGGTCACCCCAGCCCTGACCGACCCAACAGGAAGCGGCAAACCCTGGCAGGTTGAGCAGGTACTACAGCTTCCCGACGGCTTCCTGGCCGTGGGTGAGGTTCCCGAAGGCGACGAGCAGACGTTCACGTGCTGCGGCATGAACCTCGACACGGTCGCTGCCCGCTACAGGTTCGATGGAAGCGTCGTGTGGGCCAAGGCATACGGCATTGCAGGCCGGGACGAGGTGGCCGGACTGCTTCGCACGGGGGAGGACCTGACGCTCCTGGTCATGCGGGAAGCGGGCGAGACAGTCTGCGACGGAGTGTACTCGCACCCGCTCGGGCCCGTTGTCCTCCGCTTCCATGGCGTATGCGAATGATCGAAGCGGCACTACGTGCGTGTCCCGCTCTGGCCCAGTCCGTGACCGGGTTGACTGGAGCAAACACGGGCTTGCCGAGCAAGGAGGAAACGATGACAACAGCCAATGGAAGATCGATGGTGGCGCTGCTGCTGGCGCTGGCCGTCTCCGCGTGCGCTTCGTCGGGCGGAAGCAACTCGCCAGATGTCGCTGACACTGGAACGTACGAAACCAGGCAGAGTGCCTGCAATGCCCTCTCGCAGGACGAGTGCGAGGCGTCGGACGAGTGCGAGCCGTACTTGGCGAGGCTGCCGGAATCGGCCTGCCCTTATCCGGAGGTCCCCATGCAGCAGGAGTACTTCGGGTGCCATGAGTTGCTCACGTGCTCACAGGCGGCCACCTGGGCGCACCCGTCAGACTCGCCGGACGACTGGTACCTGTTCAACGACATGTGCATTCCCGAAGGCTGGGTTGCCGGAGACTGGGACGAGGCCTGCGGCTCCGGCTGCGAGGGGCTGGCCCAGGCCGATTGCGAGGCGGCCGACCATTGCTTCCCGGTCTTCGGGGCACCCCTGCTGGATGGCTGCATCTCGGGCGACAGCCAGTACGCCGGCTGCTGGACCGGCGAGAAGCACGAGGACGGGGAGGTGGTCGGAATCTCATGCGCCACCATGGTGACGTGGGCACATTCTGCAGACGCGCCGGAGGAGTGGTACGTGTTTGCTGATTCCTGCGTGCCCGATGGCTGGGTGAGTTCAGAGGTGGACCCATGCGCACCGGTGTGCCCTGGCACCCACCCCTGGCTCACGGAACCCCAATCCTGGAAGTGCGACCTACCCGAAGGCACGGTCTGCTCGTGGCCGGCGGAGGGTTGTGAGCCAGGGCAGAAGCCGGACAATGTCTGCACCTGCGTCGAGTACGGCGGCAAGATGCGCTTCGAGTGCGAGCGGCCATTCCACAACTGCCTGCCCCTGGAGGGCTCCGATGTCCCGGAAGGAACACTGACCAGGCCGCTGCCCGCACACAGGGAGACGGCCGGGGCGTGCGGCCCGGAGATCGCGCCACGGGCTGATGTCGTGTGCGACAACGCGCGGGACGGAATCGGGTCTCCAGAGAACGAGTGCGTGAGCGATGCTGACTGCGAAGGGAAATGGACGCGCTGTCTGGATTCGTGGGTCGGTGGGGGCGATGGCGGCACGCTCTGCACGTGCCAGACGGCCGACTGCCTCACCGATGCGGACTGCGGCACCGACGAGCTCTGTCGGTGTGGGACCACCAGCGAAGCCGAGGCCGACTGGTGCGGGGGACCTCTTGAGCCGGGCTGCATGCACGAGTGCATTCCCGCATCGTGCAAGACGGACGACGACTGCCCGGGCAACCAGTTGTGCAGCCCATCGAAGGGCATGTGCCAGTGGCGTGCTGTAAGCTACCACTGCCACGATCCCGAGGCGGCCGAGTGCTTCAGCGCATGGGAGTGCATGGGAGAGGACTCCTGGGGATGCAACTTCGAGAATGGCAAGGGCTGGCTCTGCCAGGAAATCCCTATGTGCGACTGATGGCTGGTAGCATTTCTTGAACTAACGGTAGAGGATGTTGGCGTACATTGAAATGTGGTGGGATCATGATGAAGAATGGAATTCGACTGCTTGCGTTCGTGGTGGTTCTGGCGACCTCTGGAGTGGCCTTTGCCGGTGATCCCTGCACTACGGACTGGGAATGCCCTGGTTGGACAGGTTGCTTCTTCGGCGAGTGCGACACCGAAGAGCCTGGAGTCATGATCTGCGATTCCAGCGGAGAGGAGGGGACCGGGTGCCCGGAGGGGTGCGAGTGCATCAACGACGGCTGTGTGTGCGAGGGCGCGAGCCTCGTGGGCTGTTCGACCGGGGCCGACTGCGCGGAGTCGGAGGACTGCGTCAAGGGGGGCTGCGTCGAGCATGACGATGGCGGAGGAAAGTCTGCGTCGTGCGATGCATTGGACGACTGCCCCCAGGGCCAGGCCTGCGTCCGTCATCGCTGCGTAGAGAAGGCCGCTTGGTGGTGCAAAGCGGATGATGAGTGCCAGGATGTCGAGAGCTGTGCTTTGGACTGCATGCTGTACGAGTATGGGCCGGGAGGCTCCTTCGACGACGCTATCTGCATCTTTGAGCGTGGCAAGTGCGAACTTGACTTGAGCAAAGTGGAACTGAAGCCGGAATGCGAGCCCTTCTGCGAAAAGCTTGGGCCGTGCTGGGAAGACGCAGAGGATGGCGAGAAGGGGTCCGGCAAGGCAGATACCATCACCGACGGTTCCGACATGGTCCTGGAATGCAAGTACATGTGCTCCATTCTCCTTTCGGAGCCAGCCCACCAGCCCTCGATGGACGCCGCCATTGCCTGCCTGGCGGACGTGGAAGGCACTTGCGCCGACTACGAATCGGGCTGCGACAGCGAACTGGCTGCGGCGTTCGGGGGGCAGTCCGGCGGTGCGGGCGGGCCAGACGCGAACGAATCTGTCGAGGACGTGCTGTCAGACGACTCCGCACCCACGGGTACCAACACTGGCAGCGGCGGGGGAGGCTCGTGCACGACAGCACCGTCTGCCGCAGCGTCAGCATCTGGCTTGCTGCTCCTACTCCTTGCGGCGTTGTTCCTTGTCGCCCACTCGACGCGGCACTTCGGTGGCCGGGCAGGTAACCGTGGGACTGCAATGAGAGCGTCGGCGAATGCCGTGAGAACACTGTGGACAATGGGCGTCCTGATTTCCTCAATGGCGGCGCTGGTGTCTCTTCTCTCCTGCAATCCCGGAACAGGGACGCAGGGACAAGCAGAGCAATTCACCGTGGCCGAGGTCGAGTGGACTCTGGAGTTCAGGAACGACATCTTCGAGGGGGTGGGGCCAACATATGAACTGAAACACCGGATCCTGGACATCTCCTTCCCGGAAGACGATTTCGGGTATGGCATGTACGTCACGTACCTCTCCGAATGCAGCGTCGAGTTGACCGAGACGCAATATGCCGAAGTCCTCGCACACGTAGGTCCCCTGGCGACACTGGCGCTCAAGCCGGAATACGAAGTGGAGGTCTCGGACGGGACCGAGGTTCGCCTCTTCCTGCGAATCACCTCGGAGGAGGGCAAGACAGTCGAGATCGACACGAAGTGGACGCAGGACTTCGTTGCGGAGGCTGGGGGCCCCGAGGAGCTTGAGGCGGTCGACGAGTTCCTCCCTGGATTTCTCTACGAAGCGGCTCAGGCCCAGGCCTGCAAACCTTGCGCACCGAACTGCGCTGACCGCGTCTGTGGATTTGACGACTGTCTCGGGACCTGTGGCGAGTGCGCCGACGGAGATATCTGTGTTCTCGGCCAATGTCTGGGCGATGCCGCCGACGGAAGCGTCGCGGTTCAAGTGAACGCTTTCACCGAAGGAAACCAGCTTGCACCATCGGTCGCACTTCTCGGGGGAGACGATTTCATTGTCGCCTGGCAAAGCTGCCCACGCCTGGAACCGGCGCACCCAACGGAGGCAGTTACCACGCCTCAGGATGGCTCGTACTGCGGGGTCTACGCGCGTAAGTACTCCGGCGGGGACACCGACAATCCGGCCCCCGTCTTCGAGGTCAACGTGACCACCCTGGAGGACCAGCGGGCACCAGTCGTGGCCGGTGCCCCGGACGACAGCTTCCTCATCGCATGGGAGAGCTGCCCGGTCACCGGGAGCTTGGGGCAGGATGGCGACGAGTGCGGTGTCATCGCCCGATTCTACTCCGCCGATGGAGCCAGTACGAGCGATGAGATCGTCGTGAACGAGTTCACTCAGTGGGACCAGTGGCACGCTGCGATAGCCCGCCTGACGGACGGCCGCTTCATCGTGGTATGGGAAGGCGGCCGGGTTGGTGACGGTCCAATTGGAATCGGCGGGCGAATCATCTCCGCCACCGGGGAAGCGGCCTCTCCGGAGTTCGCCGTGAGCTCGGCAGAATTGGGCGGGCAAGAGCTCCCATCAATCGCTGCGCTCAGCGATGGCGGTTTCTTCGTCGCGTGGCAAACTTGCGCGGGGGCTATCTACGACACCATGGTCGGCCCAGATGGGGACGGCTGCGCAATCGTTGCACAGCGCTTCGACGGAGAGCTTGACCCGGTCGGCGGCGAGAGCGTCGTGAACACCTACGCCGAAGGAGACCAAGTCCGACCATCCGTCATCAGCTTGGAAGGAGGCGGAGCGCTTGTCACGTGGGCGAGTTGGGGCCAGGACGGTGACGGCTGGGGTATCTTCGGCCAACGGTTCGACGCCAACGGAATGCTCGACGGAGGGGAATTCCAAGTCAACACGTACTTCCCGGGTGACCAGGAGGTCCCGACGACGCTCGGTTTGCCGACCGGCAGCTCGGTCGTCTTCTGGGAGGGGCTTTTCGTGGACAGCAACAACTCGTTCACTGCCCAGTTGTACTCGGCGCAGGGAGTCCCCCAGGGAACCAACTTCGCGCTGGGCAACGACGTTGGAATCTCTCAGCGTGACGGGGCCTTCGCCGCCTTTCCCAACGGGGACGTCCTGATAGCCTTCTGGTCCGGAGCATCGGATGGCGACGGCGCAGGGGTCTTCGTGCGACGCCTTGCCTCAGTCTGGAAGTAGGTGGGACAACTGGGAGACCGAATCCGCTGAAGGATCGGAAACACATTTAGGGCCCGGGTGAGGTAAGGAGAACGACATGCAAGAAACCTCCAAATGTGGCATGTGGGTGTCCGTGCTGGCGCTCGCCCTGGTCGCGTGCGGTCCGCTGAAGAACGCTGGCGACGCAGATGGCATGCCGGGGCAGGACACGGCGGATGCTGACTCCCGCCGACTCGAGCTCCCAGGGCCAAACGAACTCCTCGCCGACCTGACCGGCATTGCACAGGACGTGCTGGATGTCGCCGAGCTCCTCGGTAAGCGGGAGGAGGAGTGCGACAGCCACTACGACTGCTTTGATGGGTGGTTCAGTTGCAAGAAAGGGATGATGAACGCTTCTTTTGCTGGCCCCATCCCATGCTGGGTGGACCCCAATCCGAGTTGCGAGGAATATGGTGAGTACTGGCCGTGCGTGTCGGGCGAGTGCGGCGAATTCGAGCTGTGCCAGGATGACATCGGCTACCTCGAAGCGCTCGTCCCCGGTGCTTTCGAGTGGAGCTTGGGTGAGCTCGGACTCGAGGTCGTCGACGCCCAGGACTGGAGGACGTGCCTCAGCTCTTCCTGCGCCTGGGAGCTTCTCGCCGGCAACGACGTTGTTTTCCACATCGCGGTGGCCGCCCTGGGGGGACAAGAAAGTCAGGCTGTGGACCAGACCACGCACCTCGTCGCGGTGGACCTTTCCGGCAATCCCAACTGTAAGCTCGATATCCATGGAGTGCCGGTCGAGCCGGTCCAGGCGACCTTGATCTGGGCGCCGCTCGTTGAGTTCGTGCACACCGAAGGCGATGATGAACTCTGGCCGCGCCAGGGGCACTCCGGAGCCCTCCTCGCCACCCTCGCCGACGACACCAAGGTGACCATCGTCTGGCTTTGGGAAACCTACAAGGCGCGCTACGCCGTCTACACAGTCGAGCCCTGCCCAGACGGCAATTGCCAGCCGTGCGTGCCCTCGTGCGAGGGCGACGACTGCGGCGATGACGGCTGCGGGGGAACGTGCGGCCTGTGCGAGGGGGGCCTCGAGTGCCTGACCACCGAGTTTGGGCGGCGGTGCACGACCGCGTGCGAGCCATTCACGTGCCCGGAGGGGCAGCTCTGCCTATTCGGGGTGTGCGTGGACCAGGAATGCCAGACCGACGACGACTGCGGCGGCGCTCCGGCCCACTACTGTGACAAGTTCCTCCAGTGCCAGAAACGGACTGCGTGCCAGACCCCGGCAGGCTGCAAGACGTGGCTCAAGCCCCACTACTGCGACCTGGATGCCGGCTTCTGCATGGAGGACGGCAACTGCTGGGAGGACGCGGACTGCCCGGGAGGGACCTGCGGTTCGGACCACTGGTGCTTCGGCCACAACTGCTCCCTGCCCGATGCCCCTGGCTGCCCGCCGTACATGCCGATCTGCGACATGCCCACCGGCGACCTGCCGCTGTGTGAAGGCCAGACCTGCGGAACTTGCATTGCCCCCTGCATTTTCGATGCCGAGTGCCCGCCTGGCAAGGAATGCCAGGGAGCGTACTGCAACCCACCCAGCAACGACTGCGTCCTCGATGCAGACTGTGCGCAGGGACAGTACTGCCACCCTGGTTGCGTGCCTCTGAAGCCGGCCTGCGAGTCGGAGTCCGACTGCGCACAGGCCGACGGCAAGCTCTGCATCGCCGGGTTCTGCGGCGGCCCCAACGAGGTCGTCTCGTGCCAGGACGAAGCCCCCTGCCTCGCGTGGCGGGAGGGCTACACCTGCCAGGGCGGCGTGTGCAAACCCGAGGGGGCATGCGTGCTCGACAGCCAGTGTCCGACCGGCCAGTACTGCGCCGGAATCTGCCTGCCCGTCCCAGCGCTGCCCGAGTGCAAGACGGACTCTGCTTGCGCACCGGGGATGATCTGCGACAACATGAAATGCCAGTTGCCGCCCGAGTGCTACTTCGATTCCCAGTGCCCCGCAGGTCATGTCTGCGATGACCAGCACTGCTACAACGACACGGGGGTCTGCGCCTGGCTCGTGAAGGGCCCCGATTTCTGCGACGACGGCGATCCCTGCACCACGGATGCCTGTGATGCAAAGACCGGCTGCGTACACGTTTCCGGAGATTGCCCGTGAGAGACACGACTGCGCACAGACCGTCCCGTTCCCCAACTGAAGCATCGCGAGTGGTGGCTGGGAGCACCCGTCCCATGCTGAGATCGTTCCTGGTCGCCCTCCTGATACTGATGCCGCTGGTGTTGCTGCCGCCAACGGTCCGGGCCGAGCAGGGCCCCATGGCGGAGATCCAGTTGGGGGCGGACATTGGCTCCCCCTTTCCGTGGCCGACGGGAAGCGTCTTGCTTGGATGGAGGCTCTCCGACCGGTGGTCCGCTGGAGTGTCCTACACCCCCTGGCGGATTGTGTTCCAGGAGATGAGGCAGGGCAATGACTATGGGGCCTCTCCCATCATGCTGTCGGGTCTGCACGCGGTCGGTGACTTCTGGTACAAGACGGGGTCAGCCTGGGGCGGGAAGGCCGGAATCCACCTCGGTGCCCTGACGCCCTATCTGGGCGTTGCGGAGCCCGGGGACGACATGTCGGGGGCTGTGGCGGAGGGACTGTTGTCGGCCGCCTGGGGCTACATGGGGACCTTCCTCAGTTGCCAGGCGTTCGCCAAGGCAGGATGGAAATGGGGGCGGCTGGAGAACAACACTCACGAGCGATCGATGGTTGGGGACGGACCGGTGATCGTGGACCGGGTAGACGTGTCCGACCCGACATTCATGACTGGACTGGCGCTGGCCGTCTGGTTCTGAAGTCGGCACATCTGGGCCAGCAGCGGGGGGTGGAAACGGGTCGTGACGGAACGTACGACTCCCACACTATGGTTTCGAAGCTTCGCCCTGTCATCCTTCCGGGAGTCGAACTCGCCCGAGGTGCCAGCAACGCCCAGGATGACCGGAACCAGCCGGAACCACAACACAACCGGCAAGTCCTCAAACAAGAGGCCGTCGTCGACGCGACCTCATGATTTCAGAGAGACAGAGAGAGAATCGACCCGATTGGGCGGGAAATGGGCCGGGATGGGGCACAGCGCGACCTCGTGTTGTTGGCGGGTGCGACTGCGACGGAAGGCGCAGCCTCGCCTGCGGGCTGGCCGAGATGGAGGTCTTGCCAGGCTGCGGGCAAACTGCCGCCTTTGCAGTGCAGAGACGTTCGACAGTGTCTATTCGGTGGAGAGAGCGTTGACCGGAGCAGAAACTCTTAAGAATGGGT
>CALGBT010000456.1 GCA_937884235.1 uncultured Pseudomonadota bacterium | reverse complement strand
GAATGGGTAAATACCGAGTACATCCTGAGCCAACAACCGGATATTATCGTCATCGATTTCTGGAAGGATAAACCCTGGGAGCGAGGCGAGAAGGTCGCCACGCAATTCTACGGCGAATGGCAGCTTATTGAGGCCATTGAGTCGGGTCGGGCACCATACCGGCCATACATTCCGCAGGTCGGACCTGACTTGCATTGGTTCATGTTCATTCGAGAGGAAGGCAAGTAGCGAGGCTGCGGGCCATGAGAAGTTCCACAAGGGGGGGGAATGACATTGCGCAAAGTTGAGAGCATCCTGGACCTGATCGGCAACACACCGCTGATCCGACTGGCGGGTTTGGTCCAGAACCCCAATGTCGAGATTTACGTCAAGCTGGAATCCATGAACCCCGGGGGCTCGGTGAAGGATCGCATCGGGCTGACCATGATTGAGGCTGCTGAGGCATCGGGCGAGTTGGTGGCTGGCAAGACGGTGCTGGAAGCCAGTTCGGGAAATACGGCCATCGGGTTGGCCATGGCTTGTGCCGTGAAGGGCTACAAGCTGGCTGTCGCCATGGCCGAATCGGCCAGCGAGGAGCGCAAGAAGATCCTGCGTGCCTACGGTGCCGAGTTGATTCTGACACCCGGCCATATGGGTACTGACGGGGCCATTGAAGAAGCCTATCGCCTCGCTCGAGAGGAACCGGACCGCTACGTACTTGTTGACCAGTTTAACAACGAGGCCAACTGGCGGGCGCACTACGACGGCACCGGCAAAGAAATCTACGAGGCCACCGAGGGCAAAGTCGATGTGGTGGTGGTGACCATGGGAACCACCGGCACGCTCATGGGGACGACCCGAATCCTGCGGGAGTTGAACCAGAAGATCCGTGTCGTTGGCGTGGAGCCGTTCAAGGGGCACAAGCTCCAGGGCTTGAAGAATATGAAGGAGAGCTATCCGCCCGGGATTTTCGTGCCCGGAGAACCCGATGAGATTGCCAACATCGAGGACGAGGTTGCTTTCGACTGTGCCAGACTGCTGGCGCGCAGATTCGGAATCCTGGTGGGAATGAGTTCCGGGGCTGCGCTGGCGGTGGCCATCCGAGAGGCTGACAAGCTCGATTCGGGAGTGGTGGTCACGCTCCTGCCAGACGGCGGCGAGCGCTATCTTTCTACCTCGCTCTTTTCGGCCGCCAGCGAACTTCCGGAAATCCATCTCTTCAACTCACTCACTCGCGAGGTGGAGAAGGTGAGGCCGCTGAGGGATGGCAAGGTTGGGGTCTATAGCTGTGGTCCCAGCCTTGACGGTCCGGCGGACATAGGTTTTTGTCGCAGGGCGATCGTCGCGGACGTCCTCTGCCGGTACCTGGGTAGCAGGGGGTATCAGGTCACCCACGTCATGAACATTGCCGACATTGACGACCGCACCATCGCCGAGTGCTTGCGAGAGGGCGCTGACCTCCAGAAATTCGGCGGTCGCTGGGAGGCCGATGCGCTTTCGGCCCTGCGGACATTGGGCATCCGGCAACCTGAGCACATCCCCAGGGCCAGCGAGCATGTCAACGATATGGTGGAGGTGGCCCGAACGCTCATCGAGAAGGGTGTAGCTTACGAGAAGCTGCGGTCAGTCTACTTCAGCATCAGTAAGTTCGGGCATTACGGCCGCCTTTCGGGAGTCGACCTTGATGCCGCCAGGAACGCAATCAGCAGTACCGAGTATGACTACTATGAGAAGGAGAATCCTCGGGACTTTGCGCTCTTCAAGAGGTCAACTCTGGCAGAGTTGAAGGCCGGTATCTATTGGAGCACGCCGTGGGGCAACGCACGTCCCAGTTGGCACATTGAATGTGCGACCATGGCTACGCGCTATCTCGGCCAGTCCTTCGACATCCACACCGCCAGCACCAACTTGCTCTTCCCTCATGGAGATAACGAGATTGCGGTTGCCGAGTCCGTTTCGAGCAAGCGATACGCCAGCACCTGGCTGCACTCGGAGTTGGTGCATCGGGATGGCAAGCCAGTTAGTCGCCGCCATGGCAATGTCCTGACGCTAGCCGAGGTGTTGGAGGCCGGATTCACCGGACGCACCGTTCGTTTCTGGATGCTTTCGGCCCACTATCGACGGGTTGTAAATTACTCTGAAGAAGAGTTGCAGCAGGCGGAGCGCACCCTCAAGCGTCTCGACGAGTTTGCGCTCCTGCTGCGGAGTTGTCGCCTGGGCAGAGAGCATCCCGAGTTCGACCAACACCTCTTCGATGTTCGAACCGGGTACTTTAGCATGATGGACAATGACCTCAATGTGCCCCGGGCGTTGGGCTCTGTCTTTGCGTTTATCCGTCAGGTCAATGCCATCATCACGGGCGGAGAACTCTCGGTACGGCAGCGGGACGAAGCCGCTGCTTTCATGGGAGAGGTGAATCTCACGCTCGGTGTTGATGGCGCAGAGCCGGATTCACCTCCCGAGATTCGACGGCTGGTGGAGGAGCGGTCTGCGGCTCGGGCGGCCGGGGATTTCGGCCGCGCCGATGCCATCCGCAAGTTGATCGGTGAGCGGGGATTCATACTTCGGGATGGGCCCGGGGGGACGGTCTGCCAGCCCCTTAGCGACGTTTGATGTCGCCGCGCAGTCGCGTCACCACGGCTCCGACGAAGGCGAAGCTGGAGCAAACGAGGATGGCCACCATGAACGCGTGGTGGTTGCTCTCGGTCCAGCCGCTGTCGCCCGTGCGCCCGCCAGCGACGTAAAAAATCGCCGCCGTCAGAGCGGTTCCGATGAGCATTCCGAGGCTCCGACTGAAGGCCATTATGGCGGCGGCAACTCCCTGACGATGAGGGGGGGCAGCGCCCATGAGGGCACTCGAGTTCGGGGAGATGAAGACCCCTGTGCCCAATCCGGCCAGGGCTAAACCCAGGCCGATAAGCCAGATGGAGAGAGTGCTGGCCACTGTGGCCAGCAGGGCCACGCCGACCCCCATGATCAACATGCCAATGACTCCGATCTTGCTGGTGCCGATGCGATCAGAGAGGCGACCTGCGGGGGAGGAAGAAAGTGCCATCATCAGAGGTTGAATCGAGAGCATGTAGCCGGCTTGCCGGGTGGTGAAACTGAGTCCCTCTTCCAGGAGAAAGGGGACCAGCAGAATGACGCCAAAGAGTGCCATGTAGTTGCAGATCGCGCCGAGAATGGCCCCGACAAAGGTGCCGGAGCGGAAGAGGGACAGGTCGAGCACCGGGTGGGCAGCGCGGCGCTGGGACCAGATCATCACCGACAGCATGGCCAGGCCGATAGCCAGGGAAGGCCCCATCCAGCTCATCCAGCCGGCGCGGGCCACCAGAGCGAGGGGCAGCACAAAGGCCGGGACCGCAAAGAAAATGAGTCCGCCACCCAACAAGTCCATGCGGCCAATGCCCTTCTGACGCGGCGCGGGCAGGTAGCGCGCTCCCACCGCCAGCACCAACAGGGAAACGGGAACGTTGATGAAGAACACCCACTGCCAGTTGAGGTAGGAGACAATCAGTCCGCCGATGGTGGGCCCCAAAGTCAGCCCTGCGTAAGTTGCGGTGGCGAGAATGCCCAGGGCTTCGCCCCGGCGTTGAGGCGAGACATGGACCGTGAGCAACGCCGGTCCGCTGGCCATCACCAGGGCCCCGCCCAGTCCGTGGAAACCGCGGGCAATGGCGAGCATGAGAAAGTGCTCGGACAGTCCGCAAGCCAGGGATGAGAGGCCGACAACCACAAAGCCCGCCAGGTAGATGCGCTTGAAGCCGAAGCTATCGCCAGCCTGCCCTGCGGGTAGCATCACCGCCGTGGTGACCAGGAGAAACGAGAGCATAACCCAGCTCGACTGCTCCAGGGAGACGTGCAGGTGGCGGCCGATATCTGGCAGGGCCACAGCTACCACCGAG
>CALGBT010000455.1 GCA_937884235.1 uncultured Pseudomonadota bacterium | reverse complement strand
TTCACGCTAACTTGATGTCCGGGATTGATCTTGCGTTACAGGGTTGACATCCACAGGCTCTGGCGGGCGCTTCGGCAGGTATCGGGAGACGGTGGCCTCGCCGAGGTCGATTCCGAGTTTCAGGAGTTCGGCGTGGATGCGGGGTGCGCCCCACGTCGGATTGCTCGTGGCCATCTTGCGGATGAGGGCCCTGGTCTCTTTGGAGACCCGAGGTCGACCGGAGGATTTGCCGGAGCCGGACAACCTGGCCCAGTGCCGCTTGAACGCTGCCTGATGCCAGCGCACCACGGTCTCGGGCTTGACGATGATGAGCGCGTTGGCCCAGTCGGACCAGCGGTCTCGAAGGGCCACCCAGAAGAGCCGGTCCAGATCGGTGAACAATGGCCGAGGACGCTCTCGCTTGAGTGCCGCGACCTGTTGGCGCAGGGCCAGATTTTCTAGGGCCAGATCGGCTCGGGAACGGGCGATAGTGCTCACAAGGTCGAACAAGATGCGCATGATGGCGAGGAAGGTTGTTTGCATGGATGGCTCTAAGTGCTGGGTTCCGAATTGCAGAGGACGAGGCTGAGCGATCACCGCGACGTTACTGGTGCACCACTTCCTGCGGCTTCGTTTCAATCGCAAACCGGAATCCCAACGCAGAAAGAACTGAATCCATTGTCGCCCAGGTGGGATTCCCTTTACCAGACAGGGCTCGATAGAGATGCTGGCGGTTGAGGCCGGTCTTGCGAGCCAGCGCACCGATTCCGCCGTGGGCTTCGACTACGGTGCGGAGTGCGAGAAGAAACGCCTCCTGGTTGCCGTCCGCTTCGTACTCTTCGAGTGCCACGGACAGATAGACCGCCGCTCGGGCCGGGTTCTCCAGGTCCTTGGTCAGGTAATCCCTGAACTTCCTTGCCGGGCTCATTATTGTCCCTCCTTGTAGTCGTCCCAGTACCGCCGGGCCTTGGTGATATCCCGGGACTGCGACCGCTTGTCGCCGCCGACGAGGAGCAGGACGATCCGGTCGTCCACCTCGCCGCAATAGACCCGGTATCCCGGGCCGAAGTGCATCCGCAGCTCGAACATCCCAGCCCCGAGCATCTTGTGGTCACCCAGGTTCCCCAACTCAACCCGGTCCAGCCTTGTCACGACTCGGTACCGGGTTCGTTGGTCCTTGAGCGACTCCAACCAGTCCGCAAACGGTTCTTTGCCGTCTCGGTCCTGGTAGATTTCGAGAGTCTTTGGCCCGCCTCTCATGTCTATATTGTAGCTTTTATGCGACAGCAGTCAACCCCCAATCTCGCGCAGGTCTTTTTCTCCGGCCGGCAACCCGAAAACGGGAATCCAATGATCGTAGGCAGTTACACGTTTCGGATCTGAGCGCGAGTTCGAACAACCCAGATACTCACCGAAAGTCCGGTTTCAAACTCATGGGCAACGGAGAATGGGGCGACGGCCCGGAAACCCAAGCGGCAAGCGGACTTGCGGCACATTGAAAAAGGACCTGCGAAAACAGAGATTTTTCTACGCCAGGGACGACCTCTCCACTAGGCAAGCACTATCGAACATCTCTGCACCGCGTCGGGTGGTACGCACGGCCGTGGGCCGGCTGCGCCGTGGTGAGGCAGTGCCAAAGCAACGGGTGAAGAGGCCTAGGTGCGGAGCGCCCTCCCTCTGCTCCCCGCTCGCTCCCGCTGGGCCCGCTGGGAGCCAGCGACCGGTATTTCCAAGCAAACAGGGCAATGCCATGGAACCACCCGAGGCTTTCGGAGGCAACGTAGGAAGAGACGTGGCCGAGCATGGCGAGTTTGGGTGGGATGGGCCGTGCTGCGACGGCTTACGCGGTGTTTGGGGCTGTGCTCGACATGGTGCCCTCCCGTACGCCTCCCACGGGGAGGCCGTGCCCTGGATGCCACCCAGGCACGGGTGGTGCGGGTTGTGCTGCACCGGCACTGCCGACCTCGAAGGCAACAACACCCCAACCATTCTCGCCATGCTCGAATGGTTCTACCCACTCTATGCTCGGCACGGAGCGAGTGGTTCCACGGCTTTGCCAGCGTGCTCGGCTTCGCTGTTCGCCTGTCCTCCGGGGAGGACGGGCAGGGGGAAAGGTGGCGGCGCTCCGCACCTGTTTGCAGGGCAGCGCACGCTTTATCGGCCTCTCGAGGTCCACTCTCTGCCTGCGTGGTGCAATGTGCCATGGAAGCCAATCGCAGTGACGAGATCGCCGCGAGAAAAGGAAATGTGAAAGGGTCTGACCCCCTGTAAAAACACCCAGAAGAGCCTGTCCATGTCGGTGAGCAGTGGCCGCGGCTTCCCCCAGTTCCGGAGACGAGTTGTTGGCGACGGCACGTCTGAAAGACCGGGTTCACTTCTTGAAAGCCTATCTCCAACCTCTGCTAGACGCTGGCTGGCTGGAGATGACGATTCCGGACAAGCCGAGGAGTTCGAAGCAGCGATATCGGACGACCGCCACCGGACTCAAGGCCTTGGAAGATTCCAATACATGAGCGATTCCTGCCGGTTACGCATCGGCCATTCTTAATGATTTCTGCTCCGGTCAACGCTCTCTCCACTCCTTCATTCTGCTAGGGTGCTGCGCGTCGCGCCGCGACCCTGGCGTTGTTCGCTCTCTGCTAGCATGGTGCAATGTGCTTCCCACGGCCATCGGCAGTGGCGTGGTCTCCGGTGCCGCCCACAGCCTCAGACCGACTGCGCCGTGGTGAGGCTGTGCCAGAGCAACGGGTGAAAAGGCCTAAGTGCGGAGCGCCCTCCCTCAAGGGAAAGGGGAAGGGTCTGACTCCGGTCAGTCCTGTCAGTCATCATGCCCTGGGAAGGGGCGGTTATCAAAAGCCTTGACGTCCGAGTGACAGAGAAGCGACGCTTTGGAAAGCGGAGGAGACCGATGACTAACATAAAGAAGCGAAAGGAGTTGTCCCCAGGTAAGATGTTACCAATGCTTTGCTTGTGCCTGCTCTGGCTAATCATTCCGGCCTGTTCTAACTCGGACAGCGAGAAGTGTACCTGCAACGACGTTTTGGGTTGCGCCGAGGCCGATGCAAGCGGGGATTCCCTCCCCATCGCCGACTTGGCGCCATCCCCGGATAGTGGGCAGTCGCTTGACGTGGGCACCGACACGCCGCAGGATTCGGCCGCCGACGCAGGCGTCGACGTAGTCAGCGATGCTGGGACTGTCCCCATAACGCTGCAACTGGTTGAGGGTTGCAACCTTTTCGCCACCAGTGACGAGTGCCTGCTCCCCCTACCCAGTGCCTTTTATCAGGCGGTGGACCCCACCAGTCCCACGGGGTTCCGGGTCGCCATCCCACAGGAGGGTCTCCCGGTGGAGCCGGATTCTCCTAGCATCAACCTTGAACCTATTAATACGGCGGACGGTTGCTCACCAGCGGGACCGCTGCTGCTCCATTTTGGAGTGGATATTGATCCTACCCAACTAACTCGTCAGGTGGAACTCCTTGAGTCTCTGGCTACGGATAACCCCATCGCCCTCTTTGACCTGGAGACCGGCGACCGGGTGATGTTCATGTCAGAGATGGATATGAACCGCGTTGAGGGGGGCGACGGGCGCTATGCGCTGATCATCCGCCCCATGGAACCCATGGAGATGGGCCATCGCCATGTGGCCGTGTTGACCCGGGATTTGCGCGACGATGCAGGTGGGGATCTTAGTACGCCCGCGGCCTTTGCGGCGCTACGCGACGGGGTCGCCACCACCAACTCGGAGATTGAGGAGATTCGCGAGCAGTACGAAGAGATATTCACTTTCCTGTCGGCGAAGGGGTACCCCCGGGACAACCTGCTCCTGGCCTGGGACTTCATGGTCGCTAGTGAGGACTACCTGACGGGCTCCGTTCGGGCCATGCGCGAGGAGGCCTGGCCAGAGATAGACGGCACTGGACTGGGCTACACTATTGACAGCATCGAAGACGATCCTGTCCCCAACGCGGCCCGCGTGGTAAAGGGCACCTTCGTGGTCCCGAACTTCCTCAACGAAGAGAGCGCCTTCGAGTATGACGCTGACCATCACCCTATCCGGCAACCAGACAAGAGCTTTCCGTTTGCCCTGCTTATTCCCAAGCGCTCTCAGGTGAACGCCGAATCTTTGCCTCTGGTGGTCTTCGGCCACGGCCTCTTCGGCACCGGCCAGGGTAGCTTCTCCGGTGGCGGACTGGGCGTTATGGCCAAGCTTTGCGAAGAGGGGGGGGCGGTGATGGTGGCCACAGACTGGATCGGTTTATCGGGGGGCGACCTCCAACTGATCCTAACGGAGGTGATCCCTGACTTGAACCGGATCGCACTGGTTACGGACCGCCTCCAGCAGTCCATCATCAACAACATTACCCTCACGGAGCTTGCGGCGGGCACGCTCTCAACGGACCCGCAAGTGATGGTCAGCGAAGTGCCCGTCATTGACGAGAGCCGCATCTACTACGTGGGTGGCAGCCTGGGGGGGATCCAGGGCAGCAGCTTCGTCGCCATGTCCCCACGCGTGACCCGTGCGGTCCTCGCGGTCCCGGGGGCCGGCTGGCTGAATATGCTGACCCGGTCGATCCACTGGAACAAGCTTGCGCCGGTCATCGATTTCAACTACCCGGACCCGCTGCTCAAGCAGATTGGCATCGCGCTGATCCAGGCGCTCTTCGACCTTTCCGACCCGGTGAACCTGACCGTTCACCTGTACAAGAGCCCCCTTGACGACGCCCCCGCAGAGCGGGTGCTGCTGCTCCACGAGGCCATCGGCGACTCCCAGGTGCCGAATATGGCATCAGAGATGCTGGCCCGGGCCATCGGTGCCAGCATCATGGAGCCCAGCGCTTATCATGTCCCCGGCCTGCCGCCGGTGACCTCTCCCGCCCTGGTCCCGGCAGTGCTCGTGCAGGTCAACATGCCTGACCTCGTCGAAACGGCCCCGCCACCGGAGAGCAACGTACCGCCGCAGGGTGAGAATAACGTCCATGGTGCCATAAGCTTCCTCGACCACATCATGGGCGACACCTTCCACTTCCTCAACACCGGCGAGGCGCAGCAAAGCTGCACGGGGGTCTGCGACCCAGATTGATCGCAGTCGTGGTTCGCAATAATTGATCCTGTCCCTCCTCAAAATAGGATCCGGGCCGGCAAGCCGGCCAAATGAGGGTCAGGAGCAAGACTGCAGCAGCGTTCTTTGACAATCGGAGCAGCGACTTGGTGACCGTGAGCGCGGCTTTCGAGCCAGATTCCGCATTGGAAGCACCACTCGCCGTCTACCGCGGGTTTGGGGGCTGAAAGCAAGAGATGGTGCCACAGGTCTGTCAGGCAGCGTTTCGGCACTGCTAATCGCTGGCCCCCAGGGCGGGGGCGAGCAGGGGGAGGGTGCGCCGCACTTGCTTGCAGGGCAGCTCTCGCATTATCGGCTCTCGCAGTTCGCTATCTGCCAACAGGGTGCAATGTGCCTTTCATCTCCAACGGCAGTGCCCTCGTCACAAATGGTACGAATTCTCGCAAGCGCCCGGAAGCGCAGCGGGTCTAACCCCGAGTATGCTCCCGGGAGGGAACTGCTGAACGTCGCGCCGTTGAAGCAGTACTTTTTAAGCACGGACGGAGCATTGGGCCCCGTGTTTGTGGCGGATTGGTGATACGCCGCCCCCACTGGCCTGGCAGGGGAGCATGAGCATGAAGAGACGATTTGGATGGTGGCTCGGGCTGAGTCTAGTTTGTGTCTGGTTGGTAGCCGCTTGCGAGGGGTCCACCCCGCAGGATTTGGACGCTGCTGCCATCTCCTTCGACGCGCTGATGGAGGACGCCGCGTTGACGGACATCGCCGGAGACCTCTGTGGCAATAGCGTGCTGGACCCGGGTGAGACCTGTGACCCCCCGAGTTCCTGCCCCGCCCAACCCTTGGATTGTGGGCCGCTGCAGAACTGCTGGGCCTCCTCCTACAACTCCAACGGCTACGAAGTCTCGGTGAAAGGTGCCGCCACACCGAGTAGCTGCCTGAACTCCTGGAAGGGAAGCCCGGGCCACAACGACGTGATTCTAAATGTGGGGCAGTGGGCCTCCCATCCCTGGGCAGCCGTCGGATGCTCCGCGCGCTGGGACAGATGCAATGTCTGGTTTGGCGAGCTCACGGATCCGAATCCCTATCCCTGAACCGACTGTGGCTACTGTGGCGATGGGAGCTGTGACCTCGGCTTGTTGGCCTATTGGCTCACTCTGAAGATCCAGTATACTACCTCAACCATCTTCGTCTGTTGTGACGCTACCCATCTTTGAGTCCGATGTAGAGGGGGAGTTTCGCACTGGCGGCGAGTGCGATGGGCTCTCCCGAAGGATCATTTTCTGGTAGTGCGACTAAGGTGCCGCAAACGCGCACTGGCGTTTCGGGAGCGATGATACGTTCCCGAAACTGATATTCGTCGGGTAGGTTCGATGACCCCCACGGGAAGTCCTTGGCTACCTCGTCTCGAGTTCTGTGGGTTCCGTCAAGTCTGGCACTGAAGTTCCAGAAATTATGGCACTGGAGT
>CALGBT010000454.1 GCA_937884235.1 uncultured Pseudomonadota bacterium | reverse complement strand
GTGAACGGGACCCCCTCCACAGATGGCGAAAGGGTTGTCGTCGGGAGCTGTGACGCCAGACTATACATTCTCGGTGCTGCAGACGGGGAGATGCTACATCGCTTCGACACTGGAGCCTACGTCCCCAACTCTCCGGCGCTGGTAGATGGCGTGGCCTACGCAACCAACTACGACGGTGTGGTGGTCGCGGTCACTCTCGCCACGGGGTTGGAGCGCTGGCGGACGGAAATCGGTCCAAAGGGCCTGATGGCTTCCCCGTCCGTCGCAGCTGGCAAGGTGCTGGTGGCTTTTGAGAACGGCACTCTGGTGGCCCTGAACCAGACGAATGGTGAGATCCTCTGGAGGCAGCCTACCAGCGGAGGCTATCAGGCTGGCATACTCACAGATGGCACTCGACTGCTGGCTGCGGGCGTGGATGGGCGCATTCGTATTCACGACGTTGACAGCGGCTCCCCGGAGTGGAGCGAACAAGCCGGCGGAGCAATCTCCGTCTCCCCAGCAGCCGTCGGCCGACGGCTCATCGTGGTGACCGAGGCCGGTGAGTTGGTGGTCTTCTCGGCCCTTCCGGAGTCACCATGAGAATAGCCTACCTGGTACCCGGCTCCGGCGACCTGAGCTACTGCGAGAACTGCCTCAGAGACGGAGTACTAATCGAGGCCCTGATGCAGGCTGGGCAGGATGTCCTGGCAGTGCCCCTCTATCTTCCGCCCATGCTTGAGACCGACGAACTGGAGGGGCTGCAGGTCTTCTTCGGGGGCGTAAATGTCTTCCTGCAGCAGAAGTGGGGCTTCTTCCGCCGCGCACCGGAATGGCTCAACCGCCTCTGTAATCGCCCCTCCTTACTACGCCTGGCCGCAGGACGCAGTGGCATGACAGACCCGGCGATGCTGGCAGAGACGGCACAGTCCATGCTCCTGGGGAGCGCTGGCCACCAAGCGCGAGAATTGGAAAAGGTTGGGGACTGGCTGGCCCAGGCATCTCCCAGAATCGACGTCGTGATTCTATCAAACGCGCTGCTGGCAGGAATGGCCGCTCACCTGCGAGAGAAGCTCGCGGCGCCCGTGGTCTGCCTGCTGCAGGATGAACACGAGTTCCTCGACTTGGTGCCAGCCTCCCACGCACAAGCACTGATGGCGACCCTGCGTACTGCGCTTTCCGCGGTTTCCCAGGTGGTCTCGGTGAGCCGGTTCTATGACGACAATCTGGCGACGCGGCTGGGCTTCCAGCCCTCCCAGAGGTCCGTTGTCTACCCGGGAATACGGGTCGAGCAGTTTCCCCTGCGCCCCACCCTGCCCAAGATTCCTGCCCTGGGTTTTCTCTCACGCTGGAGCGAAGACAAGGGCCCTCATCGGCTTGCCCAGGCCTATCAGCTGTTGCGAGAAGAGCCCGAGCACCAGGAACTGCGACTGCACTTTGCCGGTGGCTGGATGCTGGGCGACGAACCCTATATCCGCAGCTGGCGAGCTGCCCTGGCCAGTGCAGAGCAAACCGGGCAGGTTACCTTCACCCGGAGATTCGACCAGGAAACGCGCCGGGACTTGTTTGACCGGCTGCATCTTCTAGTAGTGGCCGAATCTCGTCCCCCGGCCTTTCGGCGCTATGTTCTGGAGGCCCTTTGCACCGGAGTAACAGTCATTGCACCGCCTCTGGGGGTCTTCAAGGAATTGGCAGAGGTGTTGTCCGAAGGGCTCGTCTTGTGCGACAGTGAGCCCGCCAAGCTTGCCCAATGCTGCGCCGCCCTGCTCAGGGATCCCGCGGCACTGGCGGAACGGGGCCGTCGAGCCCACATGGCTGTGCAGAAGCACTTCTCTGCTGCCGCTTCGGGATTGCAATTGGCGGCATTGCTGGAGAAGCTCATCAACGAAGGCCAGGAGGAACGATGATACGAGCAACGGGCATCAGTCATATCTATCAAGGACCAGAGAATGTAGAGGTTCTGCGGGGCGTGGACCTCGAGGTTGGGGCCGGCGACTCGGTGGCGGTCATGGGTCCGTCGGGGTCTGGCAAAAGTACCCTGCTGGCGATTCTGGGAGCGTTGGATAGACCGACGTCGGGCGTGGTGGAAGTGGGGGGCAAATCCCTCGCAGGTCTCTCCGCCGAAGCTCTGGCAGAGGTCAGGCGAGAGCAGATTGGCTTTGTCTTCCAGGACCACTTCCTGCTGCCCCAATGCACCCTCTGGGAGAACATCTTGCTGCCTTCCCTGGGGCGGAGCAAGGAGCGCAGAGGGGATGCTCAGGTTCGCGCCAAAGAGCTGCTGGCAAGAGTCGAACTGGAGGACCGAGCACACCACTTTCCCGCTGAGCTCTCCGCCGGTCAGCGGCAACGGGCGGCCATTATCAGGGCGTTGGTAAACAGACCCTCGTTGCTCCTCGCCGATGAGCCCACAGGAGCTCTCGACCGTCGTCAGAGTGAGCGGCTGGCCGATCTCCTGGTTGCCCTCCAGAAGGCCGAGGGAATAGCCATGGTAGTGGCAACACACTCCGAGGATCTGGCTCGCCGAATGGGGCGAACGGTTGCTCTCGTTGACGGCCGGCTACTTGCTGTGGAGGGGGGAGTGTGAGCACCTGGAAGATGCTTATACGCAGTCTGCGACACTATTTGTTGCACCATCTCGGAGTTGCTCTGGCAATGGCCATGGGCACTGCCGTGGTAGTCGCTGCCCTCGTGGCTGGGGCTTCGTTTGAAACGTCACTCGAGAACTTCGCCCATGAGCGCATTGGTGCCGTGAGCTACGGAGTTCGCGGCATCACCGGACCGTTTCAACCTGCTCTGGCAAAGCGCCTCTCGGTGGCACTGGCACGGCCAACGGCCCCACTGATTCTGCTTGACGCCGGTGCCTCCACTCCCGATGACTCACGATGGCTCGGTGGCGTTCGCCTTGCCGGCATTGACGAAACGTTTGGGGCAGTGACAGGTTGGACCAACTTGAGCCCACCGGGCCCCGGCGATGTCCTGGTCAACCAGGTGCTCGCCAAGGGGCTACAGGTCGCGGCCGGAGACTCACTGGTGCTAAGAGTCGCCCGACCCGGCGGTCCGTTGCCGGGGGCGCCCCTGGCCCGCAAGTCTTTTGCCGTGGCGCCGCTTGTCCTGAGGATAGCCGGAGTGGTTCCCGGGGATGGTGGAGGCAACTTTGACCTCTTCGCCAATCAGCGTTCCACGCCCCTGGCATATGTCAGCAGTTCTTTTCTGAGCGAGCGATTGCCGAATCTGGGCGGGGCCGACTGGGTCCTGGTAGCCGGGGCAGAAGATCTTGCAGCAGAAGACATCGCAGCCACCACTCGCAATGAGCTGCATCCCGAAGATATTGGTCTCCAGGTCCAGCGATTGGAGGGGGGGGAGTGGACCATCTCCAGCCCCCAGGTCTTTCTTCCCGACGAGCTGGTGCCAGCGTTGCGAGAGGGTGGCCTTGAGCCCCTTCAAATTCTCGCCTACCTGGCCACCGAATTGAAGATTGGCGAAGCGACGGTTCCCTATTCAATGGTGGCCGGACTCAGCGGCCCAGAGGAGCGCTATCCGGAATTGACGGGACTCGGTGGGGGAGAGATTCTGCTTAACGCTTGGGCGGCAGACAAACTGCGGGCAAGCGTTGGCGATCACCTGGAAATGTCCTTCTATGAGTACCGCCCCGGCGGGCGCCAGGCCGCGGGCCAGGCTGCTTTCACCGTGAGTGGAATTCTGCCCATGGAGGGCCTGGGGGCCGATCCTCAGCTGATGCCCCCGTTCCCCGGGCTGCACGATGCCGAGACCTGCGACTCCTGGGATGCCGACATTGACCTCGATCTCAGCCTCATCGGGCCCGATGACGAGGCTTACTGGAACCGCTATCGCGGGGCTCCCAAAGCCATTATCGCGCTAACCGGTGCCAAACGATACTGGGCCACTTCCAGTGGTGGCCTGACCGGACTCCGCCTCTCCGCCAGCGTAACTCGCGAGGAGTTGGTCGCGGCCCTGGCGAAGGGGCTGCCGCCAGCAACCACCGGAATAAGCGTCACCCCATTGGCTCAGCAGGCGCGCCTGGCTGTGGGGCAGGCCATGGACATGAGCGGCTTGATGCTGGGATTTGGCGTCTTCCTTATCGCCGCAGCCTTGTTGCTCGCAGGTGCAGGCACAACCCTGGCCGTTCAGGCGCGCGGCAGGGAGGTTGGCACTCTCACCGCCCTGGGTTGGCCTGCGGCCAAGATTCTGCGCTTGCGACTGGCAGAGATGTCCACGGTGGTGGCCCTTTCGGCAGTTCCCGGCGTACTGTTTGGCCTGGTGCTGGCGTGG
>CALGBT010000453.1 GCA_937884235.1 uncultured Pseudomonadota bacterium | reverse complement strand
TGAGGCGGTCAACAACCCGCCAGGTTTCGATGTACTGCAGGGTCTTGCCGTGGCTACCCTTTCTTGAGGAGACGGCCTCCTCTGGGAAGGGTGCTACGAGGGAGCTGCGGGTGTTTTCATTCATCAGGTACCTCCTCTGATTGTTTGGTGATCGGGTGGATATGCCCGCCGAAGAGTAGAATGCGCGATCTACTTCAAGGCTCTTATAGCTGGTTTCCGGGTCGCTCTTCGTTTTGTATAACAAAGTTTCTTGGCTCAGCCTCTAATGGCAGGTTAGAATCAGGAGACGGAGGTGGAGCATGTTGGATATTCCCGAGGATCCGGAAGTTTGGCCACAAGATGAACTCGAAGCAGCATGGCTGGCAATTCGAGACTCGTATCCTTACAAACTACGATTCATGATTGACGAACCTCCCGTGGAGGGAAACGCATGTTGCTTTGAGGTCCTGCCTCTTGCTGGTAATGAGGCTACGCGCTCTGCGGCGAGACCTGAGGGGTGTAAGGAACTCCCCATCTTCTTGCAGCCATTCACGGAGGAGTCAGCCGAGAGGTTCGTCTCTGCTCGCAAGAAGTGCATGGACCTCTTGGCTACGAATCGGGAAGGTGCCCAAGGATACTTATTCTTCCTTTGGCTGTCTCACCTCGAACTAGGAAGGATGCGGAGGCGACAAGCTCTCTTATTGCCTGTGTCCGACCGTACTTGGAGTGCGGGGCGCGGGACGAGCTACTATAAGCTCTTTCCAGCGCTGGAGGATTTACTTGACCATTTCGATAACGTCCTTGCCGCGCATTCCCAGAAGTTGCCACCGGCCCCAGTCGGGCGGGATCCCAAACGGTTAGACTTTCTGTTTATCCCGCCGCGGCAAGATTTGCCTAGCGAGAGCGCTGGCGAGGTTGCAGCAGAAGAAGCCTCAGCTGATGGGGAAGAGTTGGCAGCCTGCAATCGGTTGGCGAAAGTTGGTGCCTCATGGGAATTTGTATTCGAAGGGGTTGCTTACGAACCGCTTAGCCAGTCAGTCGGGACGCACTATCTTGCCCAGTTTCTGGCAGCGGAAGACGGGGTCTGGCTTGAACCCTTTGACATCATGAAGAGGGCTGGTCGGCAACCACACTCCGAGGGGACAATATCTGGCGAAGATTATCGAAAGGCACAGGAAGAAGGTCTTAGCACGACGACGGGGTTTGACAAAACGGGCGCCCCCGACAGAAAAGCTAAGCAGGCGTACGAGAAACGCCTGGAAGAAGTCAAGAAGGAAATAGGGGAAATCGAAGCGGCATGTGAGGAGAGACCTGGCCACATAATGTCGGATAGCGAACGTTCTCGACTGGAGCAGCTCCAGGAAGACGAGGCAATGCTGAAGAAAGAACTTGGGGACTATTTCAGGGAGAAAATGGGAGGAGGACAGGCCAATGTGGTTGCCAGGAGGAGGAATTCGAGCGCCGTCTGGGCAGGAGTTATGGCGACACTGAAGGAGACTAAGGCCCAAGACGGCGGTGCATTCATGGGATTCCTTCGAACAAAGTTGAAGAAGAAGAACTACAAGATCCGTTTCTTGCGAGATGCCAAGGACGCCATGGACTGGGACATCTCTTTTGGCAGAGAACGGAAGGGGACTGAGCGATCCTAAATCGAGCGATTTCTCGCCTGACTGGGTGAATCTGCCTCTCGCGCCTTGTCTTGTGTAGGCAAGTGCGAGAGGTGATTCATGGTGCTGCAAAAATATCTAACCCCCCAACAAGTTGCGGACCTGCTCCAGGTTCATGTCAAAACCGTCTATCAGTGGGTGGCAGAGGGTAGACTTCCCGCGATTCGGCTAGGAACTGGTATAAGGAAGATGGTGCGCTTCGACCCTGCGGTACTCGAGGCGTACCTGAATAATCCCATGGACGGGAAGGCGCTCTTTGACAATCAGGAGGACAATAGCAATGTCCGTAAAACAAGTAGAGCCCGGCAAGTACAAGGTCACAACGTGGTGGACCGAGAACGGACGGCGGAGAAAGCGAGAGCTTACGGTCTGTGGCTCGTTGAGGGACGCAAAAAGATTCGAACGGGACCTGAAGAATGAGATGAGGGCGGGTAATCTGGTCGCGCAACAGGAGGTGCAGCGGCCAATTCCGACCTTCAAGGATTTCACCGAGGAGTGGTTCCTGGCCTATGTGGTCCCCAACAACAAGCCGTCGGAGCAGGACAACAAGAGGATTTCCCTCGACAAACACCTGATGCCTTTCTTCGGACACCTCACCATCGACGACATCGACGTCTATCTCATCGAACAGTTCAAGGCGCAGCAGAACCGCAAGGGGTACGCGCCGGCCACTATCAACCTGCATCTGGCGTGTCTGCGCAAATGCCTGCAGTGCGCCATGGAGTGGGGTCTTATTGAGAAGAACACCGCCAGCTCCGTGAAGAAGGTGAAGGACGATAGTGCGAAGTGGACATTTCTCGACTTCGCCGAGGCCGAGGAGTTTCTGGCCGCGGCATCGGCTAAGTGGCGCCCGGTATTCCTGGTAACCTTGGAGACCGGGCTGCGACGTGGGGAGATCCTGGCGCTCCGCTGGCGGGACATCGACTGGACCAACCTCTTGGTGAACGTACAGCACACGCTGTACAAGGGTGCGCTGCAAACTCCCAAATCCAAGGGTTCCCGGCGGTCAATCCCCATGACTGACCGGGTGCACGAGACTCTGGCGGCGTTACGAAGACAACCATCGGCGCTGGAGTCCGAGCACGTGTTTCGGTCAGACGCAGCTACCCCGCTTAGTGAGGGTAATGTTCAGAGGGCGATGGCGGCGACCTTGAAGCGAGCGAAGATGCGTAAGGTCCGGTTCCACGACCTTCGTCATACGTTCGCCAGCCACCTCGCCATGGCCGGTATTCCCATCCGTACAATTCAACAACTGATGGGGCATGAAGGCATCGATATGACCCTCAAGTACGCGCACCTTTCAGAGGGTCATCAGAGGGAGGCAATGGACAAACTTGAACACCAACTGCAACGATTTCGCAACACCCAAGGGTGTAGCCAGGAATCTAGTAGTCGCTCAGTGGCATTTTTGACGAAAAGTCGATGTGATGAGAAATCGTAGAATCAGAGTCGGCTTCGCTACTGGGCCATGTTGAGCAAAGTCAGTGACTGGGCGGACTGCATGGTGATTATTGGGAGGCCAAGCAAAAAAGGGCAACCCTTGCGGATTGCCCTTTTTGAGCTGGTCGGGGCGACTGGATTCGAACCAGCGACTCCTTGACCCCCAGTCAAGTGCGCTACCAGGCTGCGCTACGCCCCGAGCCTGTGACAGTGGCGGATATTATGCGCGGGGTGGGGGTGTGTCAAGGGTAAATGCGGGGGAGGCTACTGCTTCGCATCCGCGGTGTGTTTTGTTGCTCTTGGAAGGGGGTGCCAGGAGTCTGTGGTGTTGCTGGAAATCGTGGTGGAAGTGAGGAACTGGTGAGCCCGGGTGCGGCTGTCGGAGTCTATGTCCAACTCGATTTCGGCGCGGGGCATGTTGGACCAGAGGGGAGAACGGTCCCGGGTGAAGTCGTCGAGCTCGGGCAGCACTGCGAGCAACTCCTGGTGCCAGGTCGGGCTGAGGGTGGCGACCTCGGGGGTTTCGTGCCAGTAGGAGGTGCCGTAGGAATTGAGCCAGGCGAGTTGGCCCTGGCTGGAGATGATGAAGAACCCCTGGAACTCGACGCCCCGGCCCATGGCGGCACCGGCTCCGATGATGACCATGGCCGTTGTCTTGCCCTCGATCATTGAAGGCAATTCGGGAAGAGCGGCGGAGGACAGAAAGAGAACCTCCTCGACGAAGGCCGAGTCGCCTCCCGAGGTATCGGTTTTCCAGAAGGGCGTCCGCTCCCAGATGGGCAGCACCAGCAGCTTCTCGTCGGGCTCGAAGAGAGTGAGCACGGACTCTTCGATTTCGTCGGGTGGGCCCTCGCTGCGCAGCAGGGGAAAGCAGCCGGAGAGCGGCAGCAGGCAGAGCAGGACGCAGCAGATGGGCCGTGACAAGGGCAACCTCCCAGGGTCATCGGTGCAGTATGCCACGGTTGGCGGGGATTTGTCGAAGGGCTGCTGGTTTCCTTTGGCGTGGCCGTGCTATGCTGGGGTGGAATTCGAGCGCGTGGAGGCGAGTCGATGGTGGCGAAACGGACGTTGTTGATATGGGTCCTGGTGGCGGTGGCTGCCTGCAGCACCCCGGTGGAAGTAGTGGACAAGGATGCGCTGGAGCTTGCCGACGTGGCTGAGAAGGACGCGTCCCGGGGCGT
>CALGBT010000452.1 GCA_937884235.1 uncultured Pseudomonadota bacterium | reverse complement strand
TACAGGGTACGGGGCGAGATTTCATGGTCTCGGTGGCCAGAAATGTCACGGGTCGGCGGCTTCAGGATGAGGAACTTCAAGCGCTCCTTGGAACGGCGCTGGACGGGTATCTCCTCGTGGAGGCCAACGGCCTCATAAGTCGGGTGAATCAGGCCTATTGTGACCTCGTGGGTCGGTCTGTTGATTCCCTTGTAGATATGCCTATTGCCGAACTTGAGGAGCAGCCAAATCCTGGCCGGATGGAACTCCACCTGGCGGCCATTGCCGAGCGTGGCTACGACCGCTTCGAGGCTTGCCATCGTCACCTGGATGGCACCGTCATTCCATTGGAGATTAGCGCCCGCGCCACCGGCGTGGGCAGAACTGTCCGATACCATTTCTTTTTGCGTGACAGGACTCTTCTTGAGAAGTGTTTGCGCGAGACAACGAAACTGCGGGAGGAGATTGCCTCCCTGCGAGCGAGGAGTTCTGATGTCTGAAAAGATGTCCGGCCGCGATGCCAGCGCGTTGCGCGGTCAGGGCCACCACCTTCGGCCGGCGGTGTTCATCGGCAAAGAAGGACTCTCGGCGGCGGTTGTGAAGTCCCTTGACCAGGCTCTTGCGAGCAACGAATTGGTGAAGGTCAAGCTGCTTGAGACGACAGGTATGGACCGCAAGAAGTTGGCCGGGGAGATGGCGGCGAAGGTGTGCGCCCAGGTTGCACAGGTACTAGGGAAGACGGTCTTGCTCTACCGACCCAAGCCGGTGCCAGAGCAAGACCCTCCTGGCGCCTAGTGGGTGTGTGCGGAGTAGTGCGCTTTGAAGGCTGCCAACTGCTCACGTAATTGTCCGACGACGGTCATGTCAGTTGACTGCTTGGCTTTCATGGCCAGGACCAGGAGGTTGTGTGCATCCTCCAGGAGGCCAAGGTAGTGGGCTGCTTGCGCCTTGTCCTCTCCGCTGACCGGCTTGATCTTCTGGATGAGGAAGTACTGGGAGACAATCTCCTGAAAAGCCTCGGCGTGCTTCTCCTTGGTGGCCACCCAGCGAACGATCTGATTGTAGTTAGGCTTGTCGTCGGCGCTCAAAGTCACGATCTGCCCCATGGCCTTCTCAATTGTCAGGATGTGCTCAGAGAGCATTTGGAAGCGTGCTTCATCGTCGTAGATGCCGCATGGCACTTCGCAGTGCGCAAGGGCGGCGGTGGAGGTTAGAAGCATCATTGCCATTGCCGCCAATCCGAAGGTTGCCTGTCTCATGCTCTTCTCCTAAGCAGTACGCCAGTTATTGTAAGCTGCCCTTAACGTAGTAACCTCGGCCCCGATTTCAACTGGGGTTGAAGGTTTGCATATGGGCGTGCTATCTTATGGTCTGGCTGACAACCGGAATAGAATTGTGGCCGGCTTTGTTTGGTTTCCACTGACACTAATGCTGCGATGGAGGTCTAGATGAGTTTTTTCAGGTCAAAAGTGAGGCGCCTACTGGTCTTGCTAGTGCTGGGGTTGTTAGTATTCCCGGGCTGCAAGCGCGAGCCGGCGACTAATCAAGGTCCCGAGGGCCAGAGCGCTCCCGGGGTTGCAGGTCAAGAGCAGGGGGGCCCTGGGGCTCTGGCGGGCCAGCCCGGGCAACCGGGCGGGACGGCGCAGCCGGGCATGCCCGGCAACCCCGACCAGGCGGGGCAGGGTGTTCCCCCGGCTGGAGACCCGGGGCAGGGCGGAATGCTTCCTGGCGGACCTGGTGGGCAACCAGGAATGGGTCAACAGCCTTCACCCCTCATCACCGAAGCAGACATTGATGCCATCAAAGGAGCCATGAAAGCGAGCCTCGCGGCTGAAGAGCTGAAAAAGGCGCCGGCTTTGGATGTGACGCTTGAATCCATAGCTGCTCTTAACAAGTATCGCACCATCGAGGTCATGGTCCAGAAGGCGGGGATGACCGTTACCGATGCTGCGGCTCTTGCGGACAAGGTTCCGGGCTTGCTGGTTGCGGGGGTCCCGCAAGAGGAAGCCGAGAAGCTGGTGGATGCATTTGGTGCCCTGGGGGCCACCCTTTCGTTCAAAGCCGGCCCGCCCAAGGCCAATGAGGTCAAGGCGGAAGTGAAAGTCGAGGCCGCCGCCGCTGCACCCGCACCAGCCGCCGGTGCAGTGTACGAAGGCCCCAGTGGCCTGTCCGCTACTCCCACTGGCATTGCCGATTGCCTGGTGAAGGGCCCAGAGAAAGCCCGTGTTGTGGTGGTCGAACTGACCGACTACCAATGACCGTTCTGTAAACGGGTCATCGGTACGATCGACCAGATTTTAGAGACTTATCCAGAAGATGTTCGTGTTCATATCTGCATGTTGCCACTGGAATTCCATAATCGGGCAAATCCTGCGGCGAGGGCAGTAATCGCGGCCAAGGCTCAGGGCAAGGCCTTCGCCTACGACAAGATTCTTTGGGAAAACAACAAGGCCATCCAGGATTCCGATTTGGAGCGCTACGCGGAGCAGGCGGGTCTGGATGTTGCGCAATGGAAGAAGGACTGGAACTCACCCCTGGTGGCTGCCCACGTGGATCATCAGGCGTATCTTGGAGCCGCCCTTGGAGTGCGAGGAACGCCCAACTTCTTTGTTAATGGGGAGAATGTGCGGGGCGCCAAGCCCTTTGAGGACTTCAAGACCATCATTGACCGCAAGTTGGCTGAGGCCAAGCAGTTCGAAGCCCAGGGCATCGCCTTGGAGAACGTGCACGCTCGGGCCACGGCGACGGCAGTCGGTGGCGCCTACAAGCGCTACGTGATCGATGGCCAGAAGCCTTCCAAGCCGGAGCCCAAGGCGGCAGAGCCACCGAAGGCTCCGTTGGACGCAACGCAGCACGTCATCCCCTTGGGAGATTCTCCTCGCATCGGCAAGGGGGAGGTGGTGGTGATAGCAGAATTCTCCGACTTCCAATGACCGTACTGCTCGAGAGTGGGTCCACTCTTGAAAGAAGTTCAGAAGCACTACGGCGACGACAAGGCCTCCATTGTTTTCAAGCACTTCCCGTTGTCCTTCCACAAGGATGCCCAGTTGGCCTCAGAGGCGACCATGGCCGCCAATGCCCAGGGCAAGTTCTGGGAGATGCACGACAAGATCTTTGCCAATCAGAAGCAGATCAAGCGACCTGATCTTGACCGCTATGCTGAGGAGATCGGCCTGGACGTGGCTAAGTTCAAGGCAGCCCTGGACAATGGCGAGTTCACCGCCCGGGTGCAAGCCGACATGGCCGAAGGGCAGAAAGCTGGCGTACGTGGCACCCCGTCCATCTACGTTAATGGCCGTAAGTATCAGGGGCAGCGCGATGCGCAGGCTATGATCGCTGTCATCGACAAAGAGATTGTCAACAAGTAGCTCTCCGCACGCCTTTCGGGAACCTCAATTCACCCCTGGTGTCACACACCGCCTGCCGGGCAGGTGCCTGGTGACAAAATTACCATAGACGGCTTTTTGCCTGGCCCAGTAGGGGACGGCAGACTTCTGTCTTCGGACGATGAGGTGGGGCGATGAAGAATCTGATTGGGAGGGATGGAGCGCTGGCTCTGATGCTGCTGGGGTTGCTTCCTGCTTGTGCTTCAACAACGCCGCAGGGCAAGGCCTTTGAAGTGGCGAGAGTGACTCTCTACGACTGTGGACTGGCGCAAATGGAGCGCGAAGCTGATGTTGAAGGGGAAGAGCATCTCGACATCAGATTGCAGTTGGCTCATCTGGACGATCTCCTGGCCACTCTGGTGGTGGCGGCTCGTGGGGACGTACGGGTTACTGGTGTCCGCTACCCCTCTGTCTTTACTCTGGGTCAAGCTCGGGCGGCGAGCAGTTTCGCCAATGCTGCTGGGGATGAGGAGGTGCGGGACGAGAAGGCCGCTTCTGAGCTTTGCGGCTACGTGTTGGCCATGGTCGGCACCGAGGTGGAGGTTGCTCGACGGGGTCAGGCGACGCTATCAGGGACGGTCATCGACTGTGCTCTCGGCGCACCCGCTGTCGGGGATGAAGAGGGAGGCAAGAGTCCTGCGGAGCACCTGCTGCTGGTCTCCACGGGTGGCGCCATGGCGTGGGTTCCTTTGGACGAGATCCAGAGCGTGGACCCGATATCCGAGCGGGAAGGGGAGGCCATCCACACCTACGCCAGGCACCTTGGACGGGCGCCTGGACTTAGCGAAACCACCGTGCGGATTCAAACTGCGCCGGGTTCTTCCGGCCGCCTCGCCGCCGGTTATATTCAACAGGCCCCGGTCTGGCGCATGACCTACAAGATTCGAGTCGAAGAAGATGCTGTCTCACTGGAAGCATGGGGCCTCGTCCACAACGACACTGACGAACCGTGGGACCGCATCGCGCTCTCTCTGGTTTCTGGGCTACCCGAATCGTATGTGCTGTCTGTGGCATCGCCCCGTTACGCCG
>CALGBT010000451.1 GCA_937884235.1 uncultured Pseudomonadota bacterium | reverse complement strand
AGTCCCCTCGGGGATCTTCCCGCTGCTACGGAGGTGGGGCCGCCCGCTGATGAGTTGCCGCCATATCTCGCAATCACAGAACCCGAATGGGGAGCAATTTTCCCTTCAGGGCAGGCCTTCAAGCTGGTCGCTGAGTTGTGGGATGAGAGCCCGCTGGCCACTGACATCCGGCTCACGTCATTGCTTTCTGGTGCCCAGAGCAAAGCAGCCCCTGGATTGACCGTAGAACTTGCTCTGGACCTGCCCGCCGGATTGCAATTGGTGCAAGTCGAGGCAATTGACACGGCGGGATTGACCAGTCGTGAGCATCGCGCAGTGCGCACCGGGCCTTTTGCACCATGCGTTTCGGCTCCCGGCATCCCCGACATGGCTTGGGACGTAGGCAACAATGCCCTCGCGGTAGGGGGCGAGTACATCGCCGGGCTCATCCAGGAGATTGACCTCGCACCTTACCTTGAGGCCGCCAATCCGGCCTACGACGAGGGTGGTATCGCCGTCAACCTGGAGTCCCTCGACCTACTCCAGTTGGAGGTGCATCCGGCAGTTGCCAACAGCCAGCTCACTGCCGCCGTTTCCCTTTACGAACTCGCCGCGCATGGGACCATCCGATTGGAGGGGTTTCCTGCTCCCTACCTGTTTTCAGGCTCCATCTCCGACTTGAACCTGCAGTTCTGGCTCTCCGCAGCCATCATTGAGGGGGCCCTCTACTTCCAGGTGACTGACATCGAAATCGACGCCGGCGAAGTAGTACTGACGGTGTGGAACGACGCGGGCGAGGAAGTTGTCGCACCCACCGCGGTTGACGGAGCCTTCCTCGATTTTGTCACTGATACCCTGGCCGAGACCCTGGTGGAGTGGGTCAACGGATCCGCAGAGGCTGCCCAGGCGTGGTTGAGCGGCACCTTCACCTTCGAATTCATGGACCATCCATTTGACGTACAGTACGCAGTCATTGGCGTCGATATTCTACAGACGCGACTGCGCCTGGGTTTCCATGCCAGCGTGAACCTACCTGATGCCCCCGAAGGCTGCGTTGTCCGCACCCTGGCCCCCCCCCCGGCCAGCTATGAAGATGATTTCGACGTCAGTGCCTGGTTCGCCATGGACTTCCTCAACCGCGTACTCCAGCAGCTCTGGGCAATGAACGTCCTCAATTGGACCGTTGACCAGGCCATGGTGGACGATCTCAAGCTCGAAATCGATCTCGTGGCGGGCCTCATGGGCGACCACCTGCGATTGGCCGCCGGGGGAATCTCTCCCGAAGCTCCCCTGACCATCCAGGCAGAGTTGCTGATACCACCTGAGTTTCAAGCTCTTCAGGCTGGCCTCGTAGGCGTGGACGCTGGCCCCGGATTGGTCGTCGGGGGGATGCGCCTGCGTCCTTTCGTCGGCTCTGGAACCACAGGGACACCATTTGCCAGCCTCCTCCTCTCAGTCGCCGCGGCGCTGCGCGCCGAGATCCACAACAACAGCCTCATCCTGGCACCGTCGCTGCCGGCCTTCGCCATGGACGTTGACGGCATCCCCGAAGGCACGGGCCGCTCTCAGTACGACATGAAGCGCCTGGTGGAACGGGAAGTGGAAGGCCACATTGAGACGCTGCTCCCCGACGCCATTCAGGGGGTGGCCGGTGCCCTCCTCGCCATTCCACTACCAGAGGCCGGGGGCATCACCCTGGTCCACGGCGAGTTGGCAGCTCAGGATGATCCAGGCTACCTGCGCATCTCGGGTACCGTCGCCGGGGGGAAAGCACCGTGAAGTATCGACACCTGGCCCTGGCCGCCGCGCTCCTGCTGGGAGCTTGCGGTGCCCCTGAGGATACCATCGCCGACGCATCCACAAATGGCGAGGAGTGCACTGCGGCCCCGTCACTCCGGCTGGTGGCCATGGACCCCTGGGGGCGCCGCCTGCCTGAGGCAACCCTCACCGTGGACGGAGTGAGCCCTGACGAGGGTACGTGCAGCGGTCTTTTCCCCCCCGCGGACATCTGCTTGGAGGGAGGACTCTACGCGGTCCAACTGGAGGCCCCGGGCTTCGTCACTGCGGCGGGCCAGATTGATCTTGCAGGCGCCGGCGTCACGGGGGTGCCGTTCTCGACTACGGCCTCCCTTACAAGCTCCCTCGGGTGCGACATTCAATACGTCTTCCTGGCCCTCGACCATCCCTGGTTCGCCGCTTCCGGGGCTCCCCCGTCCCGTAACCACGCAACCTTCTACAACGCCGGCGAGCCACTTTACGCCCAACTTGCCAAAGACCTGGCCACTGCCGCCGCCTCGGTGACCGCCACAACCTGGTGGTGGCAGTCCCATTTTGAACTGACCCGGCCCCTGGCGAACCACCTGAGCATGGACTCGGAGGAGCGCTGGTCCAATACGGCCATGGGCATCCTGGAGAAGCTCACCGATGTTGACATCAAGGTAATTGTCGGTCGCTTCGCCGAGGATACCGCCACGGGCATGGCCTACGTCAACACTGATACCGCTTTGCGGGAGCGGGCCTACGACACCACGGACCGCTTCGAGGTGATGCTGCAGGGCAATCCCACTCCAGTACCAATCTTCGACAAGTACATCCCCGTGGAACATGCCCTGCCGCTGGCACAGCGCATCAGACAGCGGTCCCCCGAATTCCAGGAGCTTGCTTTTGGCGACACGGATACGGTGCTCCTGGCACTCAACAACGCCGAGGCAGCTTCCTGGCACCAGAAGGCCTGGGTCATCGACAACCGCATCGCCTTCATCTCAGGAATGAATGTCAAATCTACAGATTGGGATACGACGGCCCACGAAGTCTTCGAGCCGCGCCGCATGAAGTTTCAATCGAGTGCGGAGGAACGGCAAGCTGTACTCGCCCACGAACTGCTCCCCGACCTCGGGCCCCGCAAGGACGCAGGAATACGCCTCCTGGGACCGGCCGCCGCCGATCTAGGCGAGTTGCTGCGAGCCCGCTGGGAGTTGGGCCGAGCCAACGGCGACCTCTTTGCGGAACTGACCACCGAGTATCCCCAGCCCATCTCCATGGTGCCCGTGGCCGATGGCGTCATGGCCCAGGTCGTCGCCACGCTCCCCGAACCCTTCGGTCAGCGCAGCATCCTTGAAACGCATCGCAAGGCAATTGCCCAGGCCCGAGAAATTATCTTCATCGAAGATCAGTACTTTCGGGTCCCGTTGCTGCTTCCCGAGTTCAAGGCCGCGCTGGCGGCCTCGCCGGACCTCCACATCATCGTTGTTACCAAGCCAGTGAGCGCCCTGGACGGCGCCAAGCAATGGACCCTCTTCATGGACCAGGAACTGCGCAAGGCCGCTGGGGACCGCTATCTGCTACTGCAACTGAAGAGCTTTGACGGCGAAGGTCTGGCCGACGGCAGCACCGGCCCGATCTTTCAACCCATGGATGTGCACACCAAGTTCGTCTTCGTCGACGATGAGTTTCTCACCGTGGGATCGGCCAACAAGAACAACCGCGGCATGCTCTACGAGGGTGAGCTCAATGCGGTGGTTGTGGACCAGACTTTCGTCCGCCAGGTTCGCCAGTCCTTTCTCGCCAATATCACCGGCAATGCCGATACCCAGTGGGGCGACCTCCCCGGAGCCACCCTTGCCGCCAGCCTGCAGCAGCTCGCCATCAGCAACGCCAACCTGGAAGCTGAGTGGCTTCTGGACGCAACTTCAACCCCACCCACAGGCCTGGTCTACCCCCTGGAGTTCACGCCGGACTACTACATCGATGTCGGGCCGGATGCCTTCTGACGCGAGACGCACCATTAACAGTTGAATCCATATAAGGGAACACGGTAAAGTGGCCTTCAGCGTTCTGGCTCGACCCTGGAGGTGTTACATGCGCCGTTTTCGTCCGTTGTGCTTGCTTGCTCTGCCGCTCCTCGTTCTCACCACGGTTACGGCCCTCGCAGAAGTACCGGTGGTCTTCAAGCACGACCAGTTTTCGGAGTCCATCGCTGCTGCGGGAGAACAGGTTAGCGGCATTCCCCTCGCCACCCAGCCCGGGTTTGTCTATGGCGAGGCCTTTGGCGCACTCTTTAAGCCTGCGGCCAACGCCTATCCAGTGAAATTCACGGCCGTGGACCTCATCGTTGCGGCCCCGCCGCAAGGTGGAATCGGCAAAGCCCACGCCGACATCGAGTTCTACTTCCATGACTCCAACAGCGCCGACCCGGGCAAAATCACACCCGACTTCGTCCTCAGCACCACTGACGTCTTCGACCCCATGTCTGGTCAGGATGGCATGCCGCTGACTGGTAATGCGGGCATGCAGTACGAGTTTGACCAGGGTGACCCTGATGGCCATCCGCCGGTGCTCAATTCCGGCAACTTCACCGTGGCCATTCGCTTCAAAGCACAGGCCGCTGACCTGCAGGCCGAATGGGGCTCTTTCCAGTGCGCACAGTCACCCATGCTGGGCATGTGCGGTTGCCAACAAGTAGGCACCCTCAACGACCAGGCCACCACTTCCGGCGCCAACGTCATGCACATTATCTACCCCCCGGGCAACTGTGACGGCAATGCTAACAAGTGGGTCTTCGCCGAGTCCATCGGCGTCACCGGTGACTTCATCCTCAGAGTCCGTGCCACCGCCAACGAGGGCCCCTGTAACGCCAGCTGCAACGGCAAAGAGTGTGGTGACGACGGCTGCGGCGGCTCTTGTGGAGATTGCTTTGGTGAAACCGTCTGCAAGGCTGGCCAGTGCGTCGAAGACAGCTGCATCCCCGCTTGCGATGGCATGGCATGTGGCGACGACGGTTGTGGCGGCAGCTGCGGCCAGTGCGACGACGGCAAGGATTGCGTCCAGGGCAAATGTCAGGGCGGAGGCTGCACCACCGAATGCGACGACAAAGAGTGTGGCAATGATGGCTGCGGCGGCGTCTGCGGCATCTGCGCCGAGGGGGCCAGTTGCGTTCAGGGCATGTGCGACGGCGGCAATATCGCGACGGGTGAACTGCAGGTAACCGCCATTTCACCCTCCGACGGCTTCAACGACGAAGACACCGAGGTCTCCATCATCGGCAAGGGCTTCGCACCCGGGGCCACCGTCAAGCTCGGGGCGACCTTCCTCAGCGCCGTGCAGGTCGTAAGCGGTGACCTCATTTCGGCA
>CALGBT010000450.1 GCA_937884235.1 uncultured Pseudomonadota bacterium | reverse complement strand
CGCCCCGAGGATGTTCAATCTGGTGCCACGGCCACCGGCGAGGAGCAAGACCAGCGTTTTCAGCATGTGACACCTCCCCGAGAACCGCCGTCGGGCACTGTAGTGCCTGCCGCCAACTCATAGTCGGCGGCAATTTGACAATTGGCACCGACCACACAACCAACCCCAATGGCCGTATTGCGGCCGATAACAGTGACGCCGCCGCGCTGGTATTCTGGCAGCGTACAGCTTGCCACTGCGGCCTCTCCGTGACCCACCACGGCCCTTGCGGCAATGAGCACGTGCTTGTCAACTATGGCTCGCGTAACCCGCGCCCCAGCCTCAACGCGGACGCCATGCAGGAGCACAGACCCGACTACCTCCGCCCCGGCCTCAACCACTACTCCGGGACTAAGAATGGAGCCGTGCACCCGGCCATGCACTACCGCACCGGGGGAGAGCCGAGATTCCCTGACATCAGCCTCCTTGCCGATGAAAGCCCGGGGAGTGGCGCCAATGCCGGACTGCTCCGGGTTGGTGTGCACCTCCCATTGGTCAAGGGAAAGCCCGGAACCGGGAGTCACCAGATCCATGGAAGCTTCGTAGTAATCGTCCACCGTACGAGCATATGCCCAGTAGTCGTCGAAAATGAGCCCCTGGACCCGACCCTGACGGACCAACTCAGGAACCACTGTCTCATAGATGTGGAAGCGCGTCGGGGTGGTCCTGAAGAGCTTCTCCAGCTGTTCCACCAGGGCCGCCCGCCGGAAAATGAAAATGGTCAGAGAACCGAGGTCGCTCAGGGGGGCATCTGGCTTCTCCAGGTATTTGGTGACCCACCCATCCCCGTCGATGAGTCCGTTGCCGAAGCGCCGGCGAACCTCGGGGAGGTGCTTGAAAACCATTGTCGCATCGGCGCCACTGGCAACGTGACGCTCAATGAGTTTGCCATAGTCCATCTGATATATGTGGTCCCCAGAGACGATGAGGACATGCTCTTCCCCCTCTAGAAAACCCAGATTCTGGTGGACTGCATCGGCAGTCCCACGATACCAGTCCACGGCATTCTCGGCCTGGAATGGTGAGAGGATACGCACCTCCCTGCCCCGGCCGATGAGGCCCCAGGGTTCCCCCGTGGCAACGTGGTCCATGAGCGATGATGGCCGATACTGGGAGAGCACTCCAACCCGGTCGATACCGGAAGCCGCGAGATTGGACATGGCGAAGTCGATGATCCGGTAGTGCCCGGCGAAGGGTACCGCGGCCTTGGCGCGCCGATGTGTCAGCACCCCCGTCTCCATCACCCTTCCACCGGCCAGAACATAAGCTGCGAGGTTGCGCATCAGCCACTCCCAAAAGTAACGTTAGTTCGCCTGCCGACAACAAAGATGACCACCAGCAGAGTCACCATGCCGCCACCATAAACAACTGTAAGGGGAGCCCCGAAAATAGGCAACAGGAGATAGCCGAAGGATGCTGCCACGAGCATCGACAGAAATGCGTAGGGCGCCTGTGTCTTAACATGGTCCAGATGGTCGCAAGAGCTACCAACCGAAGAGAGAACCGTGGTATCGCTGATGGGAGAACAGTGGTCACCGAAGACTGCTCCATCAAGCACTGCCCCCGTTGCCAGCAGAAGAATCATCGGATCGCCGCTGCGGGATGCTAACTCCACCGCCACCGGGATCAGAATCCCCATGGTGCCGTAAGAGGTGCCGGTACTAAAGGCAATCAGCGAAGCCACCAGGAAGACCGTAATGGGGATCCACAGGACATCCGCCCCGCCCAATACCGTCTGGGCGTATTGAGCCAACTGCAGGTGGTCACTGTCGGTAACCTTGCGCAGGGTCATGGCCAGGATCAGGAGAGCGATGGCTCCCACCATGCTGCGTGCACCAGCCACCCATGCCCCCAGGGCCTCTCGCCAGCTGAGAATCCGCTGCGACAGCGCCAACCCGAGGGCAGCAACGGAGCCAACCACGCCCGCGCAAGTGAGCAACAGTCCCGTGCTGGTCATGGCGCCGAAAGCGTCGCTCCAGCCAGTCAGGGTGAAGGGAGAAACCGCAATCCCGTCAGCAGCCAGGTTGCTGGCACCAACCACAAAGAAGCTGGCCAGGATGAAGCCCAGCACCAGCGCAATGGGAAGCCACCCATTGAGTGCGCGCGCCGGGGCGCCCTTCTTCATAGCAAGTTTCTGAAAGGACGAAGTCGACAAAAGACGCGCCCCCGGCCTCATCAGCTGGCCCTTCGCCGCACGGCGTTCAGCCGTCAGCATCGGCCCAAAATCGCGCCCGGATAGCGCCACGGTGAAAACCGTTGCCAGGGTGAATAGACAGTAAAACCGCAACGGAATCAGGCTGATGAAGACCCCATAGCCAGAATTGGCGATGGTTGACAGGTGCTCCATCTCGGCATCGAGTAAGCCTATTTCGATGCCAATCCAGGTAGAAATAATGGCCACCGATGCCACCGGGGCCGCGGTGGAGTCAACGATATAGGCCAGCTTCTCACGCGAGATCCAGGCGCGGTCCGTTATCGCCCGCGCACTGCTGCCCACCACCACGGAGTTCGCATAGTCATCGAAGAAGACCGCGGTACCCATGAGGCCCACCACGGCCTGAGTGGACCGCCGGCCTCGAGCAAAGCGCGCCATGGCCCGCACCAGTCCGGCAATGCCCCCACACTTGATGAGCACACCCACCATGCCCATGAGGGAGAGGGTGAAGGCGAAAAGATAGAGGTTCTCCGGGTCAATGGCAGTGGCCCCCACGAACTCCACTGCGGTGGTATGCGCTGCAACCAGGGGGTTTCCACCAGAGAGCAGCAGCGCCCCGCCAAAGATCCCCAGCAGCAGCGCCACAAGAATGCGCCGCCAGACAATGGCAATGGCAATGGCAAGAAATGGTGGCAGAAGCGCAAAGGGTCCCCCCGCCACGAGCATGCCACCCTTCCCCGCCGGTGCGACCATGCCCGCCAGAAAGAGCGCTCCCCCCAGCAAGAGAGTCAGCAGAATACGTGGGGATAACTGGCGAAGACTCGGGAACTCAGCGAACTTCATGAATGGCTGATACGACGCAGGCAGAACAGCATGCCAAGCAATATGATAAACAAACTCAGTGCCAGCGGATTCCCACCGGCCTGGGAGCGGCAACCGCCGTCCCCGGCCACATCATCACCGGGCATCAGGGACGACTCGGGCAAGCACTTGCCATACCATAGTTTCTCCCCTGCCAGGCACGGTCCGGTACTGGTTTGCCCCGGTTCCGCAGAGCCGGTTCCCTCCCACCCAGACTCGTCATCTCCGGTCCAGGCATCCCCCTCGGCAGGAGAGCCATCGGCCGCATCCACGCAATAGCCATTGCCCCCGCAAACTGATTCGAAGCCGCAGGCACCGCAAGAACCGCCGCAACCGTCGGGACCACATTCCTTCTGGCCACATTGGGCAACGCAATCAGGCGATGCGGTTTCGCACAGACCGCCAGTGCCACAAACCCAGCCGGCAGCACAGTCACCGCAAGTTCCGCCGCAGCCATCGGGACCGCACTCCTTCCCATCACATTGTTTGGGGCACTCTGCCACACATAGCCCCTGGGCGTTGCAGCCCATGCCAAAGCCGCAGCTGCCGCACACTCCGCCACAGCCGTCTGAACCACACTGTTTGCCGTTGCAATTGGGGGTACACCCCCCCTGGCAAAGGCCTTGGGCAGTACAGAACTGACCCACGCCACAAGTCCCGCACTCGCCGCCACAGCCGTCGGGACCGCAGGTCTTGCCGGTGCAATCAGCCTGGCACATGGACTTGCAGGTACCGAAATCACAAATCTCGCCGAAGCCGCACTGGCCACACTCCCCGCCACATCCATCCGCCCCACACTGCTTGTTGGCGCAGTTGGGAACGCAGTTGGATACGCACAGGCCATTAAAGTCGCAGAGCTGGCTGGGGCCGCAAGCGCCGCACTGGCCTCCACAGCCGTCCGCCCCGCACTGCTTGCCGACGCAGTTTGGCAGGCAGCTTTGCACACACTGCCCCGAACCGTTGCAGCTCATGCCGCCGCCGCAACTGCCGCAGCTGCCACCGCAGCCATCATCGCCGCATTGCTTGCCACCGCAGTTGGCCTGGCAACCAGAACAGGAGCCACAACCGTAGCTCTCAACCTCGTTCACGCACAGGGAATCCCAGGATGACTGGCAACAGAAAGCATCCCAACTGCACACGCAAGACGCCACCGCACCGTTGTTGCAACCGGGACTGTCATGCTCAGCGCAACAATCGCCACCGCTCCCCCCGCCGCATGACCCGCAGCCCATGCTCAGGACCTCTTCCGCACATAAATTGTCCCATTCGAAGAGGCAGCAGTAGCTATCGCCCGCGCAAACGCACATCTCGATCATGAAATCACTGCAACCAGCGTAGGCGTGAGCCGTGCAGCAATCAGAAGCTTGGGCCGGAACGGGCCCGGCAAGCAAGGCGCCCATGACCACGCCCCAACCGACAACCAGTTTTTGCAGGGAGCTTGTTCGGGCCATGGCGTGACTCCTGTGGGGCTTGCTATCGCACAGCATTATATGCGGCAGAAGCAGCGGAATCAATGATAGTCGCTACCGGCCACCTCAATCACCACGCGGTTACGCCCGGAGGCTTTGGCCCGGAGCAGCAGACGGTCGGCTTCCTCCATCAGTTTCCGGGCGTTGATGGCCTGGTCCTTGGCACTGACAATGGCACCAACGGAGAGGGAGACCTGAAGGGAATGGCCGGCAACTTCCATCACATTACCGCTCACCCCCTCGGCAAGCCTTTGCAGGATGATCTCGACGTCGTCAACTTCCTTGACCAGCATGATGATGACAAACTCATCGCCGCCCCACCTCGCCAGGGTATCGATTCTGCGGCAACGCTGCTTGAGAGCGTCAGCAATGGCACGAATGACCTGATCGCCCACATAGTGACCGTAGGTGTCATTAACTTCCTTGAAGCGATCGAGATCGACAAATACGCAAACAAGTCTGAAGCCATATCGAAATGCGCGCTCTTCCTCGAAATCTAGGACCGAGTCCAGGTACCGGCGATTTCGGAGTCCAGTCAGCTCATCAGTAAGAGAGAGTTCACGAAGTCTCGACTCGGAGGCCGTCCGTGCCGTGACGTCTCGTAAGGTAACAACGACGAAATGCTCCTGGCTGCCCTCATGCACTAACAACCTGGAGCTCGTCCACACCATTCGCTGCGCACCCTTCCCGGTGGTCATCTCCTGCTCTGCATCAAGCACACCGGCGCGCACGACATCCAGAAAGCTGGCAGTTTCGAGCCACTCACTGACATTGGGCAGAAAGCGAGCCAGCGGGACACCCTGGAAATCGCCATTGTTGGCCTGTGCCAACCGATTGGCTTCGAGATTGCAGGAAACAATCGTGCCCTCCGCATCACAGCCGATGGCTGCGTCCGGCAGGACATGCAGCACTTGCTGGAGCAAGGTAAAATCGAGTCCAATGATTTGCGTCATGCCGAGTCCTCTACGAACAATAGTCCTCTCCCTTTTGCCTCACTATTCTTAGCAATGCAATAAAGGACGGTGTCGC
>CALGBT010000449.1 GCA_937884235.1 uncultured Pseudomonadota bacterium | reverse complement strand
CACCAGGATCATCTGTCGCACATCCGCACCAAGGCGCTCCTTGAGTTCGCCCACCTTCATGTCTACGAGCAGCAGCCCATTCATACGCTGGGTTGGCGAATGGCACGCATGGCAGGCGGGCCGGTTGCGGATGGGGGTGGCGATGCGCAAAATCTGACCATCTTCCGTTTCTATCTCCTTGGCATGGTCGCGAGTCTGGGCGGGACGATCGTGGCAGGCCTGACAGGTCGGCGAATCCCGCGAGATTTCAGCATCGGCATCCAGCGGATTGCTGCTGTACTTCAAGGTCCCTCGCCAATCCAGAATCATTACCGCGTTTACCAGGGGGTCCGAGGCAAAGGAGCGCACCATGCTGTCGATAACGGTGCGATCCTTTTGCAGCATCTGGTGTTCAAGAGCGATGCGAATAGTCTCTGCCTGAGCCTGGGCGTTGGCACGCGCGCCCGCGATCACCTCATCGTAGAGTTGCGACGAGTTCAAGTAAGCACCAATTGAGAATGCTCCCATCACCACCCCAGCCACTCCCAGCGTCAGGATGGCAGCCATCTTGCTGAATCTGATTCGCAGAATGTCCCCCGTACGATTCGTCGTCCTTCTCGGCACGAGCGTATCACCCCCTGCAAGATCCTGTCCACCTGGGGCAGTCCGCCCCTCGCCACCGAGCGGACCCGCTCTACGCAAGGAAAGACAGCCGCCGGCGGAATCTGCCCACTCTAGTTGGCCGAGCGGTGCGACCTGACAGAATGGACAGGGCTGTCCTGACATTCTGTCATGCCCTGGGACTGGAAGGCCACTGCAACAGGAGGAGAGGGGACTGCGGCAAGCCTTGCGCAGTGCGGCCCGGCCCCACCAGACTGTCCGCCCCTGGGAGGTTGGCACGCGGCGTGCATTGAAGTCGTGACCGTGAACCATTTTCCAGGAGGAGTGTCATGCTGGTAACTTTCGCAACCATCGGTTTGATTGTCTGGCTCATCGTCTGCGGGATCTTCCTCGGCCTTATCCCCGACGCCTTGCAGCCCGAGAGCGCACTTGATGCTTCTGCCACTGTCCGGGAAGCCCGTGAGCAGGCTCCGGCCCTGGCAGCGGCCCTGCACCATCCCGTCCCAGTCGAACTGCTGGTCTACCGCTTGGAAGACTACATCCGTGCCGAGGAAGCTGCCGCTGAGACCTACCTGCTTGAGCCGTCCACGCGTACCCTCCATGCCAGCACCCGCAACATGACGGTGAATTGAGATGGTGGAGTTCAGCGATCGTTCTGCCATCACTGACTCATACCATCTGCTGGCTGGAGTTTCGGCCGCGGATATTGAGCGGGTCTTCGCCCTCGGCCAGACCATTGAAGTGCAGGAGGGCGACCAGTTGACCGCCATCGGCGGCCAGGCTGACCGGCTCTATTTCGTCCGACGGGGCCGGGTACGACTCACAATGCCATTGAATGTCCGGGGTGATGAACGGGAGATTCTTATTGAAGAGAAGGGGCGCGGCGATGCCGTCGGGTGGTCGGCCCTGGTGCCGCCACACCACTTCACTCTCAATGCCCGGGCCAGCATCGATTCGGAACTCATCGAGATCCCCGGCGAGGCTCTTCTTCGATTCCTCTCGACCAATCGAGACGTGGGGTTTACGGTGGTCAGCAACATGGCACAAATGATCGGTCGCCGCCTGCTCACCGTCCAGACTATGTGGGTGAGGGCAATGCAGCGCACCGTCGAAGGTCTTGACCGCAGCGCTTGAGGTTCTCCATGGCACAGCCCCACATTCTGCTTCGCCCGTTGGCCCGTGTAGCCTCACTGCTGGCCGTCTCCCTCCTTGCTGCGACTGCGCTGCCCGCCTGCAGTGAAGAGGAGAGCCAGATCTTGCGCTTCTCTTCGACCGGAGCGGAAGCGGAGGCCGCCCAAGCCACCAGCGATCTTGAACGAGAGGGTTACTTCCCAGTTGCCCCGCCACCCTTCTCCGACGGGATCTTCCCATGCTCCGAATGCCACGGGGAGATGGAGACGAACCTGGAGCGACGCGAGCTGGAAGACGAGCATGAAGGGTTTACCCTGAATCACGGAGATCGTGAGCGGTGGTGTTTCGACTGCCACGACGCCGACGATCGAGACATGCTCCATCTGGCCAGCGGCAAGAAAATTCCCTTCACCGAATCATATCGCCTCTGCGGTCAGTGCCACGGGGACAAGTACAGGGACTGGCGGCGGGGGGCACACGGCAAGCGGACCGGCAGTTGGTCGGGCAAGAAGGAGTACTTGTTGTGCGCCCACTGCCACAACCCGCATTCGCCTCATTTCGCCCCCATCAAACCGCTCCCCGCACCCACGAGACCAGTTGAGACGCGCCGGAGGATCCCATGAGCAAAGCGCCCATCACATCTGCTGAGAAGGGCAACTGCCACGCTGGCAAGGGGGTCACTCGACGCGACTTCCTCACTGGAGTTGGAGTGGCTGCAGTTAGCGCCTTTCTCGCTCGCTGCACGCCAGCAGCACGCGAGGAGTTCTTTCAGCAGCACTTCAAGGAATTGCAGGGGGAAGAGCTTGAGAAGGTGCTTGCCAGGATGGAAACCGAATATGAGACAACCTACGGCAAACCCTTTGCAGTAGAAGCCAATCCAGCCCTGGAAGAAACCCTCTTCG
>CALGBT010000448.1 GCA_937884235.1 uncultured Pseudomonadota bacterium | reverse complement strand
AAGCGGCGTTTTTCGGTGCGGGTAACTTCGACCTGGCCGCGGGACACTACCTTGAAGACCGGAAGCCGTTCGACATCGGACCCTTCCGCATCACTCCTTTTCTAAACGACCACAGTGCTTTCGATGCCTACTCCCTTCTCGTCGAGGCAGAGGGCAAGTGCCTTTTCTATAGCGGGGATTTCAGGGCCCACGGACGCAAGGGTGCATTGTTTCAGAAACTCTTGCGTAACCCACCGCAAGGCATCGACGTTCTTCTCCTGGAGGGAACACATGTGGCAGCTGACGGTGAGCACAGGTCCGCCGGCCCCACGGAGAAGGAGGTCGAGGAGCAACTCGTTGAGACCTTCCGTCTGGCCCCGGGGGCAGTGCTGGTAGCGATGTCTGCACAGAACATCGACCGCCTGGTCTCGGTTTACCGGGCGTGCAAGCGCACACAGCGAACACTAGTCGTTGACCTGTATGCGGCCAACATTGCCATGGCAACTGGTAGGCCCTCAATCCCGCAGCCGGGATTCCCCGACTACCGGGTCTGGCTTCCCTTCTGGCAGCGCGTCCGGGTCAAGGAGGCCGAGGAGTTTGGCCGGGTGAATTCGCTCGGGAGCACCCGTATCTTCCCGGAGGACTTCGCGGCCCTTTCGACCAAGGCCGTTTTTCTCTTCCGGCCGAGCATGGCCAGGGAGTTGGAGAAGGTCAGTTGTCTGGGTAACGCAAGACTCGTTTGGTCCATGTGGTCGGGGTATTTGCGCCCGCCCCACGACAGCACTATTCGGCCCTTCCTGGATCGGCACAACATCGTACCGCTCCAGCACCACAGTTCTGGCCACGCCAGCATCGAAGACATCAAACGGTTGGTGTCTGCGCTGCAGCCGAGGCGGGTGGTCCCGATGCACACCTTTGGGCCAGACCGGTTTGTGGAAGTGCTTGCCGGGCTGGCACCGGTAGTGGTGCAGGAAGATGGGCAATGGTGGAACGTCTGATAGGAGGATAGCCAAATGGGATTCGAGGACAGGAAGCAGCATATGGAACTCTGGGGGGTCGCGGCGATTGTCACCATCGCGGTCCTCGCCGGTCTTGCTATCAAAGGGTTCAGTGGCGAAACGATTGTCGATGCCATCAAGGATATCGGGGAAGTGCTCATCCCGATCCTGGCCGCAGTCTTCGCTGCCCGGTTGGTAACACGGGAGATGGATCCTGGGGGCCGTTTTATTCGTGCTGGAGAGGATGCATTGAAGGCCATCCAGAAGCGGCGTCCGGGCCTCCTCAGTGGGCCTAAGCCCAACACCGAGAATTATGATTCGGATAATCCCGGGAAGGCTGGTCGGTATTTGTTCTTCCAGAAGAACCACAGGGGAGAAAGGAGCCAACTTGTGCCAGTTCTCCCATTTGTAGACGGCGTAGTTGAGGTCCGAGTTTCGAAGGCCACTCTCAAGCTCCTCTCTATCTCGGAGAACCTTGATACGGTCTCAGCGCGCGTTCATGATGCTGTCCTGAAGGTCGCAGAGCGTGACTATCCTGGCATGTCCCAGTTGCTGGAATCGAAGAATGAGCGAATCTGCATCGCACTTGACTTTGACGAGGAGAAGCTTGGCCCCAAGGGTTTCCGCAAGGCTGTTGAGTGTTGCGCTGGTGCCGCGTTGGATGCCCTGGTGACGAAAGTCTGACACCCTGGCATATCTCGCCTCAAATGCTTGTTTCGAAGCGAGCGAGAGCGTCATCGAGGCGGAAGACCCCCTGGTCAAACAACCCGTAGCCCATGAAGCACCCTGAAGCGACATACATCTCGGCGTGGGGGCTGGGTGGCAGAGATGCCAGGGTCTCGCGCAGCTTGCTGCTGTCGGGGTCGTGATTGACCAGTACCAATAGCAGTATCGGCGGTTCGTCGCTGAATCCTTTAAGAGCCCTGCCACAGTTCACAAGGCCGAGAGCCCGTTTCTGATTGAAGACCAGGACCATCTCGTCCTTCAAAGACTGGAGGTTGGTTGAAGTTCCGAGGAAGGCGTTGATGTCGTTGATGTGGGAGTGGAGTCCGGCCTTGCCAGACACCGCCCCGTCACCGAACTTGACCTCTGCCAGCACCAGGCGATGCCCGCTCTGCCTCTTGCGTGTAGCGCCGCTGGAGGGCCAGCGGACCGCTACGAAATCGAAGCGGCCTTGTTGGTTAGCATATTCGATGTCGCAGATGTAGTAGTCTGTAGCCCGGCTTGTCTTGCCGAAGTTGTTGTCTCGGACGATGAGTTGCTGAGCTTCCCGCTCCTCCTTCGGGTGATTGCCAAAGTAGAGATCCATCGCATTCTTGAGCTCAGGAATAGCACCGAGCCAGGCATTGACTTCGTGGTCCGAAAGGAGCTGTCCTGCGGGAAGCGACGAGCTGCTCAGGGGCCCCTCACCCTGGGCGTATTTCTTATCGAAGAACGCTAGGTATCCATGACGGTTCCGCATCAGCCTCAGTAGATTGCCCCCGCGGTAGTATACGTTGACCTTCTCCTCCCTAATTTCCAGGCAGAGGCTGTGGTCTGCCTTGACCCGGTCACGAATTGGGGCCAGCAGCCCACTGTTCAGATCTTCCAGAAAGCGCCTGCTCAACCCTCGCATCTCTCGTCCCCCTTGACCGGTTGGTCGATTCCGATTACCTCGCACGGTTCAACTCCCCCAGAAGGTGAATCGAACGCATGGTTTCTATGGGCGCAACGTCGCATTGTAGACCAACTTCCAGAATGTTGTAAGCGTGCTCTTTTCACCATCTCGTCCCTTCGCCAAAGAAACTTTCAGGCATCGGACACTATCTGGCTGACCCCCCCGTGTAATATCGGAGACAAACCGAGATGGCAGGGTGTGCTCTGCGAGGAGGAAATGGCATGTGGTGCTTCATCAAGGAGTTTTGCTACGGACTGAGCCTGTGCTGGAAGCACTGGAGGAAGAGCAAGCTGCGGTGTCACTGCGAGCCGGGGGAGGTATCGCCTGAAGCGAGGGCTCTGATGCTGGGGGCCGTTGGCGGGGTCAGCGGGCCGCTGATTGTTATCAGAGGAGCCGATACGGTGCCCGAAGAGGATGACGACACCGGATCAGTCGAGCCGCCGTTGGAGTAGGGACCAGGTGAGGGGTTTGCAGAAAAGTTGTTACGAACCGGAGTTGGAGAGTAGTCCATATGTGGGGGAGGTGGTTCGATGGCGATTGCCGTAAGCGTGCAGCTAAGGGCCAGAGACATGCGCTTTCTCAAGGCGGCCAATGAGGTACTCAAGCGGTACCGTCTCAAACGTCGTGAAACCCTGGGGGCGGATGGATGTTGCTGCATTGAGATCACGGGCGGAAGTGCGGACTACCTGGTCATGGTGCATCCGGACTGGGCCACCCGGCCCGCCTGTACGTGCCCGGATGCCTCCCGTTTGGCCCGTGTCCATAACGGTGGCTACTGCAAACATATCATAGCGGTGCTGCTCGGTGAGAAAGACTTCCAATATCAACTGCTCGAATTGCTGTTGTAGGAGGAACAGATGGCGACAAAACTAAAGGCATCGGCACTATCCCTGCTCACCGAAGGGTACAGCTACCCTGAGCTGAAGGCGCTGGTCGAACACACTCTGCTGGCAGGCGTCTCGGTGCTGGTCCGAGGGCACCCGGGTGTTGGTAAATCCACTCTTGCCGTTGAGCTGGCGGCACAGATGAACCTGCCTCTGGTTGACATCCGACTGGCG
>CALGBT010000447.1 GCA_937884235.1 uncultured Pseudomonadota bacterium | reverse complement strand
CCGAAAGGAATCTCGCCATAGCCCCGCTCAACGCGGGCACTGATGTCGCGCCCAGGAACGCCGCCCACCGTAGGATCTACCCGGGCACCACCCAGGCGACGGCGGACCAAACACTACGTCGCCCGCCCATCTCAAACCACCGCATCAGCCCCTCGCACACGCACGCGCTAGCGTCCTACGGACGCCCCGACCCCGAGCCCCGCACCATCTGGCCAGCTACTGCGCCGGGCGAACGCAACGAAAACCGACGAAGCCGCTGGACCCGAAATCAGGGTCAACGCCGGTGCGGTATGACGTGCGTAGATACTCTGGGTCATGGTTGAACCAGGCCCCCCCGCGCAACACCCGATTCGCCCGCTGGGATTCATACCAGGAAGACGTCCACTCCCAGACGTTACCCACCATGTCGCAGAGGCCGCTGGCGCTGTTCCCGCTGCGCCTTGAGCAGACTGGCCAGGTGCTGTCCTGGCCGCAGCCGAGAATGTCGGCACTGTCGCTCCACACGGCCAGATCACATGTCACTGATTGGCCACCCCATGGATACTGCCGGCTCCCTCCATTGGATGCCTCCGCATACCATTCATCCTCGGTGGGCAGCCGCCCCCCCGCCCACTGGCAGAAGACCGCTGCCCCTGACCAACTTACGCAATTCATGGGGTGGTTGTCGCGGTCCTCGTAACCCCAGTTGCAGTATAGATCGACGGATTTAGTCATGTAATGCGCTGACTCGCAAGCACCAGCCTGCTCACACGCCTGATACTGACCCAGAGTCGTCTCGGTTTTCGCTACATACAGACCGGCCGGATCGCTCCAGACCCATTCGATGCCACGCTCCTTCGCCCCCAACTGCAGAGCCGCCGAGCAGGCAGACAGCAGCACCGCAACGGCGACCACAGAAGCTGCCCCGGCGGGCCACCGCACAAGCCAATTCCCTCTCTCCATATTCGCGATCCCCATTGACAGCAACGACTTGATTTCATCGCTGCCAGAATAGCCGAGCGAGTTGTGCGACACAACGACTGTGTAGTGGTTGGGCATCAGGGCGTAGGCGTGAACCTGAAGGGAGAACCTCTCGACCGTCTCGGCCAGGCAGTCAAGGAACAGAAGACAGTCCGCCTCGTCACGGAAAATCGACTCCCGCCGGGCCCCCCGGTTCATAACGAGGTGCCACGCACCGGGGAAGTCTATGCGCCGCTTTCTAGCCATGGTGGAGAGCGCAGCTGAGCATCTGTTCGGGTGCAAGTGTCAAGTGTTATGTCCTGACCCCTGTCTCTGACCCCTGCTCAGGAAGCTCAGGAAGATGCTCTCTCGTGCCCGACGCAATGGTGCGCATGGCAAGGCAGTCGCCCGGCCCGATTTCCTCCCTCGCCTCAGGGACAATCTGATAGCACCTCGACATTGTCCGCTATGAGTTTCTGAAGATCGTAGCCGACGAGTGTGCAGTCCAGTGGATTGTCGGTCAGGTCAATGGAGTCCCCGGGACCGATGCCTTCGTTGGCCACGAGGGGACTAATGTCGGTGATCTGGTTGCCCTTTAGATTGAGCGTCTCGAGTTTGGTCAGATAGGTCAGCTCTGAGATGTCACTCAGCGAGCAATCCTCAGCAAGTAGTTCCCGCAGTTGGGGGAAGGTATCCAGACCGTGGAGGTTGGTGAGGGGATTAAAAGATACGAAAAGGGACTCTAAATTGGCGGGACCGCTTAAGACGTTTAGTGACGACAAGCCGTTTTGCGAGAGGTCAAGGGTCTCCAGTGAGCTGGCGTTGGCCAGGGGGCCGTAGTTACCAATGGTCTTTACGCCAAAAACAGAGAAGCTCTTGAGGTTGGTCATCTCCTCAATACCGGTAAGATTGACTAGATTGGTGAAATTGCAATAGAGGAGTTGGAGCGCATCGAGATCGGCCAGCACGGCAAGATCCGAAAAAGCGCTTTCGCCGACGCCCAGGTTGCTCAGTGTAACCAGGCTCCCGAGTGGTGAGAAGTCAGTAATGGGGTTGCCCTGGATGCTCAGGTACGTGAGATTCTGCAACGGCAGCAGGGGAGACAGGTCGGTAATCGCATGGCCCGTCAGGGAAAGGGTCTTCAGGTAGAGCAGGCATTCGATGCCTTCGAGGCTCTCGACACAGCCAGCATCGGCCGGGCAGTTGTTGCTGATACTTGTGACGTTCATAAGAATGTCCAGGTCTAGGGGTGCTGCAGGGACGCCGGCAGCGGTGCGGACGAGGCTCTCCAGAGCCGGGTCGGAAAAGTCAATGAACTCGCCCTGGCAACTCGCAGGAATGCAGTTTCCTCCCTGGCAGATGGCCGGGGATGTACAACTGCCACAACTGCCGCCACAGCCATCGTCGCCGCAGAGCTTGCCGCCACACGCCGGCTTGCATTGGCAAAGGTGGTCCTTGCAAATCTGGTCCGTTCCGCAGGTGCCGCAGGAGCAGGCGCCGATGGACCCGCACTGGAAGTCGGCCTCTATGCAATAGGCGGCGCAGTCAACGCAGGCACCGGCTACACAGGTGGTGGCCCCCTGGCAACTACAGTCCTGCGCACAGGAGGTGCAGTCTTCATCCTCACCGCAAAAGTCATTGCCGCAGATATCCGTCAGGTTGCACGTCCCGGCGTTGCAAGACTCACCCTCGTCGCAGGTGCCGCAGCTCCCCTGGCAGCCGTCGAAACCGCACTCCTTGCCGTTGCACTGTGGTATGCAGGGGGCGGCATCGTCCTTCACTTCCACGAGGAGGTCTGCCGGTTCTACGGCATCTGGATTCGAGTTCTGGTCGCTACCGGTGGCTAGGTCGACCTCGCTGACGTGAGCGTTCACATCTGTCGTTGGTGGTGAGTTGACATCCGGGACCCAAGGGTCGGGTGAGGATACACAGCCAGCCAAAACCAGGACGATGGCAAGGAGAGGCGTCATCTGTTGCGCCCAGAAAAGTTTGCACCTCTTCGGCGTCGTAATTGGTTGACACATCCGCATTTGTCTCCAGCAATCGAAGCCACAATACTACTTCCTCGACTGCCCTTCGTCTAGCACTCTTTGTTCGCTTCTTGACCTCGCCGTGCGCCGATAGACATTGGCAGATTCATGGGACCGGGCGTTGCCCTTTCTCAAAATAGGAGCGATCGCTCCAGGACTGGCCTTTTCGTCTGTGCCGGTTGTTGTCTGGCAATATCTTCATGGGAGGCAATGATGAGTCCGAGAGCGCTGGTGGCCGGTATTCGTCCGGAATCCGTCCCCAGATGCGCCGCCTTGTGCCAGCCTTTCTACATTGACTTGAGATGGAGGATTGGCATGGCAAGGCGCAAGGGCAGCAAGGCGTTGCGAGCGGAGAAGAGGTCTTCAAGCAGTCTCCGGCGTAGGACTGGAAACACTTTCCGGCTTTCCCACCCTAATTCTCGCTCATGTCTCCCTTAAGTGAACCCACAAGGGCAGGGGTTCATCGAAGCGACTAGCGAGAAGGTGGCCGGGAAGGTGCAGGACATGGCGGCCCGGGAGACGGTGACGGTACGATTTTCCAGAGGCTGGCGCAGGGCCTCGAGGACGGCCCGCCGCACTCCAAGGATATGGCGAGATTCCTTCGGCGGCCCCTTGAGGGGCCGCCTCAGTCACCGTCAGTGCGGACCAACCGAACGCCCAGTCCTCGGGCCGTGCTGCCACAGCCTGGAAAGTACAATGTGACGGTGACTGGAGGGGTCGCC
>CALGBT010000446.1 GCA_937884235.1 uncultured Pseudomonadota bacterium | reverse complement strand
CCATACCGTTGATAGAGCCAGCGATGGTTCCGAACTTGATACCAAAGGAAGCGGCATCGAGTTCGCCATCGCCGTCAGTATCAACATCGTTATGGATGAACATATTGAGGACGCCCTTGATCGTGTCGATGGTAGCGGGCTGGCGGTCCACAACACCGGGGGGAAGCTGGTCAACTGCTTCCATGATCTTCGCCTTCGGGATGGCGCCACCGATGAGGCCGCCGGTCCACCTCATGGCATCGCCTTCGCCAACGACAGTAGCCCGCAGTTGAGCCATATAGGTTGTCACCGTGATAACCGCAGTGTCAGAGATAGGGATGGTGATTGCGAACTGGTTGTCCGGGCCGCCGGCGACCAGCGTGTTGCCGTCCATATGAGCATTCTGAAAAAGAATGATGGGGGCGCAGGAGAAGGGGTCGAAGGAAGTGGGAGCAACCAGATAGTCGCACTTGGCGGTCTGGATGTCGCAATCTTCCAATGCGCCGGCGGGTTCGGCCAAGTAGAACTTCACCGAGAATTCGCTGCCGTCAGTTGCATAGTTGTAAGTTTCGGCAAGCAGGATGAGAGAGCCTTCAGCCAGGGCGTTCTCGAGTTCCACCGTAGCGTCGACGAAGGAGGCGAGCATGTCCAGGACCCAGGAGAGTTCGTTGTTGATGCCGTCTTCACAGTCCACTTCGGGGGCGCAGGTCTCGGGGTCGTTGTCCAGGTCAAGGGCTTGCCCCGCGTGGCCACCAACACCGACGTCCATGTAGTTCACTTTCTGCACGAAATTGCCCCCGAAGGTGACGGTGGCTTGTGGATCGCAAGCGATGGCGCAGACGCCAGTCTGGTGGTTGCAAGCGTAGTCGGTTTCGCAGGCGCCGCAGGTGCCGCCGCAACCATCGCTGCCACAGTCCTTTCCATCGCAATCGGCAGCACACACACACTTGTGGTCAATGCATTCACCGAGGGGGTAAGGGCATGTACCACATACACCCCCAATGCCGTTGTCTCCACACTCGTATGGCTCCCCCGTTTCCAAATCCTTACAATCGGCAATGCACTCACACTTATTGGTTGTCGGATTGCAGCAGCATAGGCCCGATCTCGGTTTCCAGCAACTGCAACTTCCACCTTGTCCATCGTCCACGTATCCGCATTCGACGTCCTTGCACAGTTCCTTGCAGGAAACCGGTTCATCCCGAACTTCGGTCAGTTCGAGCCAGGTGTCCACTCCGCTGGTTTCTTCCACCTCAGACACTCTGGTTTCCATATCACTGGCGTCAGTTCGCACAACTTCCGAACTCGAGTCACAGCAGCCTGTGTCAGACGGATTGCTACAAGCTGCGAGGCTCAGCCCCGCAATCGCAAGAAGCAGCAGCCGTTTTCTCATCGCCATTCTCCTATTCTCGTTAGGGTCACTTGCGACTCCCGGTTCTCAAGGGCACTGTGGCAGGGAAAACTCCCACTCCAATGCTGCTTCATCCAAGCACCTTCGAAGCAGTCATGGTCCCGTTCTGCAAGATCGCAGCCCATTCAGCATTTTCAAATGTTGGTCCCATCCCCTCTCTTGCCATCCTCCACAGGGACAACATCTCAACCCTATGCAACTCGGCGCAAATGGTCAAGTTGTGGCGGAGACTGATAAGCGAGAAACGAACTCTGCTGAACCAGGAATCGACAACATCCAGCGCCCAGGACAGCACCACTCCCTGAAGCTATGAACGTCATCTATCACCTCCCGTCCACTCGCTTGCGAAAAGAACTGAGCTAGGGTCTCCCAAAATCCCCTTTGGGTTCAACATCACCTTTCCACGAGAGATCCAATCCAAAAAGACGGACCCCACCGGCGACCTATTCCAAAGCTTCCACTCGTCAAAGCTTGTTTGATTGACTCCCCATGGCCAAGTCTCGATATGAGAAGGCGTCCCAGACAAGGGTATTGGTCTGTCGATAACCAGCGCAGGTCCATTCGGATGCTTGAGGGCAACTTCTGCTCCTGCTCGGCCGGGCTCTTCCCTGCTTATGGCGAAATTATTGCAGCCCTCTAGGATCCAAGCCGGAGTTTTCCCACCACAGTCCTCAACGATGGAGAGGACGTCCACTTTGCAGCCCAAATGATCACCAAGTTGAATTTCCCCAGTCGTGTACCCATGCCCATGCACATAGAGCAAGAAATTCCCATCCCCAGACGAGCCGTACCAACGCAACTCAAATACCGGTACCCTGCACCCAGAGTGGATGATCATACTCGTCGCGTCTAGTTTTGGTTGCAACCCCAGCAAGGGATTCATTTCACGCGCGAGGCTTGCCGAAAGCTCGAACGACCTCGCTGTTGCGCCAGCCGTTCCATAATCCAAAGGCGTCAGTCCTGCCATTCGTGCCGCTGGAGCATAGTCAAATATTTTGTCAAGCATCAACTCTAGCTCAGCAAGATTCTGTGCTGGAAGCCCACCAACTGCAATCTTGATGGTGGTTGACGGGAAGAAGCCCTCAGTCAAAATGCTATTCGTGTGGCCAAAGTACTGACCGATGTCTCCATATCGGAGATAGGTCTCGACGGTCACCAATGTATAGCCCAGAGTAGTGTCTGTATCTACTGGCGTGTATTTACAGTACAACGGCCGCGGTAGTTGCCAGGTACTGAGTTGATTTATTGATGTTGGCTCTGACGCGGCTAGTACCGCATCTGGTAGTATATTGCCGGGCCATACATAATCCTTGTCTATGGGCGTGAGTGGTGGTGCAGAATCGCCAATCATCACCGCGAACTGTATAGTCAGTGCACGGAAATATAACTGCAAACCGAATGTAACCAGATTAGATAGTGGGACTGTGTATTGGATTAGTTGTTTTAGCTGTGGCACGAGGTGCTCCAGCGAAATCACAATAATCTCCAGTCCCTGATCGTGCTTATGTTCAATGAACTGATACAACGATGATGCAAATAAGGTGCGAGTAACAATAGCCATTCGCCCTGGACTAACCACTGCTACCTGGCCATTCGTGTCATAGAACACGACCGAACCGTCATTGGATTGTGCTGGCATGTCCAGATTAACAGTTTCAGACGACAAGAGCGAGCACGCATTGGCTACAGAAGACAACACTGAACATACAGAGGAGATGCTTGGGTAACTAAA
>CALGBT010000445.1 GCA_937884235.1 uncultured Pseudomonadota bacterium | reverse complement strand
GCGCGCCGAGGTGACCTTCCGTGAGCGCGCCACACACAAAGTCCTGGGGCACGGCTATACCGACGAGCAAGGACTGGTGAAACTGCCTGGGCCAGGGCGGGAAGGGGCCGCAGGACCCTACGTCGTAACGGTGGAGAAGGGATCTGACCTCGCTTTCCTGCAACTGGCGGGCAATGTTGACTCAGGCTCCTACCAATCCAGCTACGCCTATCGGAACACGACACCGCAACCCCAGTTGACGGGGATGGTCTTCAGCGAGAGAGGGCTCTATCGCCCCGCCGAAGAGATCCACCTCACCGCGGTGGCCCGGCTGCGCACCAGAGGTCCAGACGGAGACCTGGAGTTGCTTGGTGACGGCCAGCGACAGCTCAGCTATACGGTTCGTGACCCGCGCTGGAACGAACTGGCCAGTGGCACTTTTCGCCTCTCACCCTTTGGCATCGGCTCCTTCAAAGTGAAGACCGCGGGCAACGCACCGCTGGGCACCTATACCGTAGAGTTGTCCGGTGCCGCCGGTCGCATGAGTGGCTCCTTTGAAGTGCAGGAATATCGAACCCCTGAGTTCGAAGTCGGGGTGCGCTGGGAGCACCGCGACGAGAATATCCTCGTGGGGCGCACATTGGAAGCCGTCTTCCGTGGCACCTATTACTTCGGCGCGCCCATGAACGGTGCCGTAGTGGATTGGTCGCTGACGCGGACGCCCGCCTACTATCAGCCCCCGGGGAACCCCGGCTTCAGCTTCGCCGACACGGATGAGCAACCGCAGGAAAGATACTCATACCTGGATGGCTACGGTGGTGGCAGCGAGTTGGTCACCTCCGGCTCCGGCAATCTCGACTCGCAGGGAAACCTCCGGCTACCCGTGGAACTAGACCCGGGAGAGCATCGACGAAGCCCGGTCTCATTCACCATCGAAGCCCAGGTCTACGACCAGAACCGCCAGTCTGTTGCGGGGCGCGCCGTAATCCTGGCTCACCGGGCGGAGCGTTACGTCGGTCTGGCGGTAGACCGGACCGTCGTCGAAGCCGGGGAGACGGTAGACGTCTCAGCAGTTGTTACCCGCTTGGACGGCTCTCGCCTGAACGTGGCTGACGTGGAATTGCGTCTCATGCTGGGTAGTTGGCAGGAAGAGGAGGTGGTGGATGGCGAGGGTGAAGTGGCCTACAAGTACCGCTACGAGGAGAGTGAGCAGGCGCGCTGCACCCTCCGCGCCGGCGAGGCTCCCGGGCACTGTGTTCTAGTCGTTCCCCGGCCTGGCTCCTATGTCATCCGGGCGACCACCGCCGATCTCGCCGGGCGCCCCGTCAAGACGAGCTTGCGCATCTACGCGTATGGAAACCAGGACACCAACTGGACTCCCGACCCCAACCATCGCATCGACCTGATCCTGGACAAGAAGGAGTACGAACCTGGGGAAAAGGCTCACCTGCTTATCCAGTCTCCATTCCCCAAAGCGAGAGGCCTGCTCACTATTTCCCGAGAGGGGTTCGCCAGAGTCATCCCACTGGAGCTTGATTCCCCGGCAACAGCTGTTGAGCTACCCATCGAGGAGCACTGGCTTCCCTCGGTTACTGCCAACGTGGTGCTGGTGCGTGGGCGCATCGAGGAACCCGGTATCACCCGGGACGACCGTGGCCGGCCAGCCTTCGCCAGCGGCGCCGTGGAGGTGTCGGTGGCGCTTACTCGGCGCACAATGAAGGTGGAAGTCATGCCCTCAGCGACCTCGGTCAAGCCCGGTGAGGAGTTGGAGGTTACCATCAAGACCACTGACTTCCATGGGACCGCAACATCCGCCCACGTTGCGCTGATGGTGGTGGATGAAGCGGTACTGAGCCTCATCGCCTACGCCACCCCCAACCCCCTTGCTGCGCTCTACCACGCCCTGACACCGGCTACCGGATTCTCGGACCTGCGACCCCTCGTCCTGCCGCGCACTAAAGCGAAGGTGGAGTTCGTCTCGGAAGACGAGGAAGCGGAAGGTGCCATGAAGACCACTGCAGTCGAGCAAGCCGACCCGGGTGCGTTTGGCGGGATGGCGCCAGCACCCTCCAAGGAGCGCGGTTTGAGGTTTGCACTGGAAGAGAAATCCAGTGGGGCCGAGCCCGCCGATGATAGTGCCCAACCGCAACCGCAATTCGCCCTGCGGGAGTTTTTCGCGTCCACGGCCTATTTTAATGGCGACGTGCGTACCGACAGCGTCGGAACCGCCACAGTGAAGCTCAAGATGCCGGACAATCTAACCCAGTTTCGCGTCATGGCTATTGCCGCCAACAAGGGCCAACTCATGGGCTCGGCGGACGCCCAGGTGAGAACCCGGCGGCCCTTGGTCATCCGCCCGGCATTGCCCAGATTCCTGAATTTTGGAGATAGCCTGCAGGCCGCAGCAGTGGTCAACAACCAGACCGGCTTTGACACCGAAGTCCTGGTGCGATGTGCCGCCGCCAATGCCACGGTGGAAGACCCGGCGAAGACCGTCTTCGTTGCCAACGGCGGTTCCACTGAAGTGCGATTCCGGGCCAGTGCCGGGAGTCCCGGCCCCGCGACCTTCCAGTTTGCTGCGGTGGCCCTCACCGAAGCCCGGGACACCGACGCCGCCAGCGTCACCATTCCGACGCTGATCCCGGCTACGGGTGAGGCCTTTGCAACCTATGGCGTGGTCGAGTCGGCCGTCAGGCAACCCATCGCACCACCGGGCCAGGCCTTACCCGGCTTTGGCGGACTGGACATCTCCCTTTCGTCCACCGCCCTCACCGGTCTCCAGGATGCTGTGAAGTACCTCTTTGAGTATCCCTACGAATGTACGGAGCAACTCTGCAGCCGCCTCCTGCCGATCCTGGCATTGGGCGACATCCTCGCAGACTTCAAGATCGGCGGAGCGGAGACCTCGGACAAAGCTAAGGCTCTTGTCAAGACAGGCCTGGAACGTCTCTATATGCGGCAACGTCCGGACGGCGGATTCGGTTTCTGGCCCGGGGCTGAGCGCAGCTATCTCTACATTTCCGCCTACGCTGCCATGACCCTGAAATTCGCCCAGGAGGAAGGGTTTGAGATACGCACGGACCTCCTCCAAAGGACTCTGGAGTTCCTCGCATACCGCCTCGACAATCCCTACGAGTGGGAGAGCACTGCCTATGGTGCCCAAACCATGGCTGTCCTGGTCTTGGCCCGCTGCGGACGGAAACCCGCCGGGCACCTGCAGCGCCTGAGTGAGTTGGCGGTGCGGGACTCCTCGCCCATGACCCTCTATGCCACCGCATGGCTCCTCGAAGCGGTTTCTCTCCTGCCTCTGGAAGGCAAACCCGAGCTGCCCCAGAAGCTGGTGCAGCGAATCTCAAATGCCGCCGTGGAAACGGCTGCGGCCATCCATTTCAGTGAGCAGCGCAGCGAATCGCTCCGCCTGATGATGCATTCTGATGACCGCACCGATGCCGTCATACTTCACTCCCTGGTGGCGGCGATGCCGGGCAATGCCATGATCGAGAAGCTCGTGCGCGGACTGGTACGAGCCCGGGTCCAGGGCCGCTGGTCAACTACCCAGGCCAACGCTTACGCCCTCCTGGCGCTGGCCCGCTACTACGCCGAATTCGAAAAGGAGAGCCCTGACTTCCAGGCCCGGGTCTGGCTCGGCCCGCAAACCGTTGCGGCACATACCTTCAAGGGCCGTTCCATGA
>CALGBT010000444.1 GCA_937884235.1 uncultured Pseudomonadota bacterium | reverse complement strand
CGATATCAAAGTGCAGCCGGACGGTAAAGTCATTGTGGCCATGGGCAGTGGCCATCTGGTCTCGGTGGATGAGGATGGTGGTGCGGTGCTGCTCTACGACGCCTTCGCCGATTTCGCCGAGGCGGGTCTGTGGACTGAGGAACTCGACTGCTTTGGCGGAATGGCCTGTCATCTTCCCATCGGACCCATCGCCTATGAGCCCGTTCACGGGCTGCTGTTGTTCTGGGTCAAGACGGATCTCGTGGGCAGTTCCAGCTTCGGCTTCATGCTGGACCTGGTGGCAATCCTGCCCGATGGCCACATGCGGGTCATCGCGGATCACTGGGCCTTCGCAGAGTCCATTGCTCTCCTTGGGGGAATGGAACCTCTCGACATGGAGCCGGACATGGCCGGGGGCCTGTGGGTACTCGCAGCCGGGGGCGGCGGCCGGCGACTCCTACACCTGGACGGCCGTTGCTTGTATCCCGTGACCGGCATGACCATAGCTCAGCCTATGCTAGAACCAGTGACCCCCTCTACCGGCCTGGGCTTCTTCAGCGCGTGGGACCTGATGGTAACCCCCCAGGGCAGAATCTTCGCCGCCGACGCATACTACAGCAGCAAGAGCGGCCTGACCCCCCATGGTCTGGTCGAGATCGCCCCACTGGTCGATGGAATCCACGGCGGTGACCTACTGGTGGTCCAGCCCGATGAAGCGACCCTCTCTCGCCTGGTGCCCGATGGTGGCGGGGAACTGCTGCACCGCGGAGAGCCCTTCGACCGGCCCACCGCTGTGGCCGCAGCACAGGGGATCGTGGCCGTTGGGGATGCCGGACGGGGCGAGGTTCTGGTGAGCCAAATCGACGACCTCGGCCATCTCGGACCGTGGACTGCGCTGGCCGCAGTGGGGCAGCCCACGGGTATGGATATCGATGGTGAGGGGCGAATTCTTGTCGTGGATGGCCCGGGACAGCGTCTGTTGCGCGTCGGCACTGACGGCACCGTGGAAGTGCTTGCTGAGGGTGCGGCACTGGGCAAACCACTTGACGTCGTTGCCACCGCTTCGGGTACCGCCATGGTCACCGATGCCGGCGCTGGACGGCTCCTCCGCATCGGCAAGGACAAGACGGTGTCAACTTTTGCTGATGTGCCAACGCCCGGCGCCCTGGCTCTTGTTGCCGGAGAACACTACGTCGTAGCATCGAGTGCGGGAGACGCGTGGCCTCGCACCGTAGGTTCGGGGGGCATGCTCGGAGCTTCAGGGACTGAAGACACCTC
>CALGBT010000443.1 GCA_937884235.1 uncultured Pseudomonadota bacterium | reverse complement strand
GCTGGCGCTCCCGTTCGCAGGGCCCTTTGGGCCCGTTCGCAGGTCGCTGGCGCTCCCGTTCGCGGGCCGGCTTTGCCGGCCGTTGGAGGCTAGAGGCTAGTTGGTGCGGAAGAAGAAGGGGTAGCGTTCGTGGCGGGTGGTGCCTTGGCAGGCGGGGAAGGTGGTGCGTTTCATGCGGGTGAAGACGCAGTTTTGGATGGTTGGGTTGTTGAGGGTGTTTTCTTCGGTGGCGATGGTGTCGATGGTGCCTTCGGGGGTGACAGTGATGTTGAGAAGGAGTTTGCCCTGGAGCGATGGGTTTTGGGCGGCTTCTTGCTTGTAGCAGGCGATGAAGGTTTCTCTCTTTTCGGCAAGAGTGCGGCGGATGGAGGCCTCGCTGGAATCGCAGGCGGGTAATTCGACGGCTGTGGTCTCTGTGGTGGTCTGGAGCGGTGCTGCGGTTGCCATGCCGCTGCCGGGGGTCATCTGGGGGCGGGTGGTGAGTTTTCCCAGTTCGTGGATGATGGCGACGGACCATTCGACCATCTGGACGGTCCCCTCGAGGTCCCAGTCGGTTTCTACTTCGTCGGTGACCTGGTGATAGCGGTTCTGTAGGTACCACTGGCGTTTGGCACCGGCATCACGCTGGCCGTCGCTGCCTAGGTTGCCTTCGTGGAGCCAGACGGCGGGGATGCCGGCTCGGGTGAAGCTGAGTTGGTCGGAACGGAAAGACATGCCGCCGGTATCGATGTGGTCGTCGATGAATCCCCAGCCCATCCCCGTGGCGGCGGTGCGGGCGACGCCGGTGAGTTCGGAGAACCCGGCGCCATAGACGAAGACATTGCTGGTGCGACCCCAGACGTTGGTCATTTCGTGGTTGATGTTGCCCCAGACCTGCTCCACGGGAACGGGTAGGCGCTCGGCGAAATAGCGGCTGCCATTGAGCCCAGACTCTTCTGCGGTTACGCCGACGAAGACCAGGTTGAAGGGAATGGAGTCACGGTGTCGAAGGAAGTGGCGGGCGGTGCCGACCATTGCTGCCGTGGCTGCGCAGTTGTCGACGGCACCGTTGAAGATGCGGTCCCCTTTGCCGTCGGGGGCAGTGCCCATGTGGTCGAAGTGAGCGGAGACGATGACGTAGCGGTCTTTCGTGTCGGGGTGGCTGGAGCGCAGCAGCCCGGCGACGTTGGCAACTTCTATCTGGCGAAAGGTGGGGTGTTGTTCGACCCGGGCGACCATGCCTAGTTCGATGGGGCGGAAGTCTTCGTTTTCAGCTTTGCCGCGCAGCAGCGAGAGACTCTTGCCCGATCGCTTGAGGAGGTTCTTTGCGGCATCCTGGGTGATCCACCCCATGAACCCTAGCTTTGTCTCCGGTCTGTCTTGCCAATAGAAGTCCTCGCCGGCCCAGCCGGTGCGAACGACGTTCCAGGCGTAGCCGGCCCGCTGGTCATTGTGAATGAGCAAGATGCCTGCCGCCCCCTGGCGAGCCGCTTCTTCGAATTTGTAGGCCCAGCGGCCGTACCATGTCATGTTAGGCCCGTCGAAGATGCCTCCTTCGCGGTTGCCCGGTTCATTGACTTCCACCAGGAGGATGCGGCCCTTGAGGTCCATGCCCTTGATGTCGTCCCAGTCGCGGTCCGAGGCAACGATGAGATGACCGGCGTAGACGACTGGTGCTTCCACCACAGTGGCCGCTGGATTCCAGGAGACGGTGACGTACTCGTCGAGGCGAGCCAGGAGTGCGGCCCTGCCCGGGGGCACGGTGATGGCCAGCGTGGACTTGGGGTCGGGGGTGGCGGCGGTGAGAGTGAAGGGCTGTTGGTAGGAGTCGCCGAAGAAGGGTTCCAGGCCGAGTTCCTGGAACGTAGTCTCATGCCAGACTGCTGCCTTGTCGAGTCCCTCGGTGCCCACACCGCGTCCAGCAAAGTCGTCGCTACTGAGGGTGTTGATATCGAGGGCCAGCTCTTCGGCGGTGACGTCAGCCAGTTTTTCCTGAGCTGTGGCTTGGGTGGTGGCGAATACGATCATGAAGAGAAGGGCGCTTTGGAATGTTCGCATGATTTCCTCCGTTGGGTTCTATTCTGGCACGTGGTGGGGCGGGAAACAAGAGAGGGGTTGTGAGTGAGTGCGTGCCCCCGCCCCCTGCCCCGCGCAGCGGGGTGCAGGGGGCTGCGGTGCGCTACCCGGACCGGGTCGTGGTGGTGGTCGGCGGCGCCTCCCAGCTCACGGCTCGCGGCGCTGCCGCCGTGGGTACTCCGATTGCTGTGTCACTGGCAGGTGGGAGATACGACGGGGCGTTCCTGCGGAACCCGAACATCGAAGGTAATCACGCACCACCCATGGCGAACTTAGTGAGCACGCGCGTCCCCCGGTGGGGGGACCGGCAAGGCGTAGCCGGCCGAGGGGGGCGTCATGAGGCGAAGGTCGGGCTTACACGGCATGATGCCCTCTTCCCGGCTCCCCACTTCGCCCTTTGGGCTGCGTAGGGCATGTCGCCGGGGTTCTCCCACAGGGAGAAAGACCCGCCTTGCTGCCACGGCACATCTGGTGCGGCGTTGTGCCCGACTACCGCAACCAATACCTCAGATACCGTGTTCCCGAGTAGCTCTTCCAGGCGGTATCGCCATTGCCATAGGCGGAGTTCTGGGGGTCGCAGGTGAAGACGCCCTGGCGGAAGATGTTGCCGTTGATGGCCGAGAATCCGGTGTAGCCGAAGTTGGGGAAGTGAACGCCGCCGACGTGGTTGCCCCACCAGTCTGCGGATTCGTTGCCGGGGGGATTCCAGCCGGGGATCTTGACTCGCCAGGTGATGTTCTCTTTGTAGGGAGCGGCGAAGGTGGGGACGATGTATTGGCCGGCCCAGGTCCAGGTTCCCTTGTTGTACTGATAGCCCATGACTCCGCTGCCGCTGGCCCCGCATTCGTAGCGGGATTCGGTGCCTGACGTTCCCTTGAGTGGCTTGACGTAGTTACCGGTGTAGTCGTTGGGCACGGCGGCTTCGTAGTTGGCGGTACCTAGCTCGGTGGGGCTGTTGGTGAGGCCGACGAGGGTCCAGCCGCCGCCTTCGGTTTCCATATCGCACCAGACGTCGAACTGGACGATGGGGCCATCGTCGTCGGGATCGATGGTGTAGGCCCCGGTGGTGGCCGCCGGCTTGGCCTGGAGGATGGCGAGGCAGGATGCCAGGATGCACTCGTCTGGCGTATCCTCGGAGCAGTCGTCGTCGATTTCGTTGAAGCAGATTTCGTCGGCGAACTGGTTGATCTCTTTGTCAAGTGGGGCGCAGTCGGTGAGGTCGGGG
>CALGBT010000442.1 GCA_937884235.1 uncultured Pseudomonadota bacterium | reverse complement strand
CCCGCTGGTGATGCAGGCACAGTTGGTGAGAAGGGCGACCCCGGCGACCCCGGCGACCCCGGCAACCCCGGCGACCCGGGCGAACCGGGCGAACCAGGTGAGAAGGGCGACCCGGGCGAGAAAGGTGACCCCGGAGAAAAAGGCGACACAGGAACCGACGCCGTCAGTACCGGATCCATCAGCGGCGTCGTCCTCGACCAAGCTGGGACACCGGTTGTCGGTGCAGACATCTCCACGAACCCCGAACTCCCCTCCACAACGACAGATGACGACGGTGCGTTCGCGTTTGACGACGCCCCTGTGGGTGCATACACGCTCACAGCATTGGCACCGACAGGTGATTTGGCAAGCCTGGTCGTGGGAGTCGCTGGTGGGGCGACCACGCAGGTAACGCTTTCCCTGGGCGGAGCCAGCCAGCCACTGTCCGGCCAATTGCAAGGCACAGTCTTAGATGGGGCGGGGGATGGCGTCGATGGTGCCGTGGTTACTATCGATGGGCAGGACGGTCCTATTGGCGTCGCCGACGCAGATGGAATGTTCGAATTGCTGGACGTCCCTGCAGGCTTCGTATTCCTTCATGTAGCCACTCCGTCCGATGCTTTCCTGGATGGTGGTACCCGCAGCGCCATCTTCGTCGGGGGAGGAACCACCATCTCAGACCTGGAGATCGTACTCTCGGGACGCCCCAGCGCCGCCGCAACCTGGGTTGGTGGTGCATCATGCAAGGGCTGTCATGCCGGCTCACACGCCAGCATCATCCAGGGAATGGAAGGGGCTGTCCACTCACGCTTCGTGACCGAGGGAACGAGCCACATGATTTATCCCGCGATGTGGCCGGAACCCGACGAAAAGGTCCTGCCCCTCAATCCGTCGGGTGATCTCCTGATGGTACAGGATCCGTTGGACGGCGAGGGACTTGTGAATCTGGCGCTCTGCACCCACGACGAGCTGGCAGGTCGTGAGTACTTATTCAAGTTCTACCCGGAGGAGCCAGATGGTCTCTCCCTCACCGCAGACGAGTTGGACTGCACCGACGAGCCTGGAGCGGCCGTATGGATCCCGGTGTCGGGGACCATTGGCGGCGAAGGAAATTGGGGAGAAGGCTACCTTGACCCGGCCCATGAGTTGCCGGATTCCCACCCCAATTTCGGCGAAGGTAAGCAGCGTTTCCTCGCCAAGGTTCAGGATGTGCCTTACCTCGTCGATTGGATGACTGACAATGGCGTGCCGATCCAGAAGGCCAAGCAGGACTACGTCGCCTATATGCCAGTCTACGTCTATCAGGATTCAGCTCCGGACGATGCTGTCGAGGTTGCCAACGGCAACGGCTTTGCTGGACAGCCGAAGTTCTGGCAGAAGGGCCCCGAGCATTGGTGCCCTCCGACGAATACGCTTTCCAGGAACTGCGCCGGGTGCCATGCCACCGGGCTCGAGATCGCCTATGAGACCATCGTGGAAGGCGCTGTGACACACAAGGCTGTGGTGACTGAGTTCGACTACATCGACCTGAACATTTCGTGCGAACGCTGCCACGGTCCGGGTTCCGACCATGCGCAGGCGGGCGACATCAACAAGGTCATCCGGCCCCAGTACCTGACCGCCAGGGCGAGCAACCAGGTCTGCGGGCAATGCCACTCGTCACATGCTGGCAAGAGCGCCACGCCTAAGGGTGTCTTCAAGTATGCCTTTGACGAAACCTACGCAGACACCCTCGGGAACGGCTTCTTCGTGCCGGGTGTGTATGACATGGAGACCTTCTACTTCAACTACGATCAGCCCACAACAACGAACACCTACACCGAAGGCCCCTTCCATACCTGGGCAGATCAGCAGCACGGCCGGGCGCATTCTCAGCAATTACCGGAAATGCTTCGGTCCATGCACGGGAACAACCCCTACCAGAAGCTCACCTGCGCCTCTTGCCACGACGTTCACAGCTTGAAAGGAGGCCCCCCCAGTCTCGCCGCGGGTGACCTTGATTTCGACCACCCGGGATACGCCAATAACACCCTCTGCCTGGCTTGCCATGCCACGCATGGTCCTTTCGAGGACGTTTCCTTGGGCGATGTGGCGGCGCTTCAAATCGCCGGTGGCGGTGAAGTGACCGAGGGCGGCGTGGCAGTGACGCTTGAAGGGGCGGACATAGCCCTCTCCCTCAACAACGTCGCCAAGGCAGTCGCTCTTCATATGCAGGCCGAGGCCGGTATGGGTGGGGCGTTGTACACACCGGAAGATCTCGAGATGCCGGTGGGGAGTTGCGTCTCTTGTCATATGGCCAAGATCGGGAAGTTCTTCGACCTCAACGACGACGGTCAGTACCATCTGGGACTAGATAGCAAGGGCCTGACTGCCGTAGCCGAAGGGAATGTGAGCTCCCATGTGTTTGACATTGTCTGGCCAGGACAGAGTTCGGTGCTCAAGAACAAAAACCCTGCCAACGGTCACGATTACGACATAATGCCCAACTCCTGCGGCCGGTGCCATGCCTTTGCTCGCCTGAGCGGAGACCTCGACTAGCAAGGGTGGCAAGTTGTTTCTGGGTGCACGGTGTGCGCACCAGTGTTGCGGCTTGCAAGAGTAGATGACTCGAGAGAGCGGCCTCGCCCTATGGCAATTCGCACCGCTAGCCTCACTTTCCGAGGCCGCTTCTTCGAGGAAACATGAATTCCACGATTTCAGGCTGTTGCTAACTCGGCTGCCCGGCAAGATAGGTCATACGCTTCTCGCGGGTGAGCCTGGCCATTTGCACCGATTGCACTGTCGGGCAAGGAGAACTGAGAATGGCTACTAGAGTGAGACACTCCCCAATCGAGGAGCTGAGAACACCTGCCAAGTCATCCAAGTCCTACTCGCCGGGTGCCCGACTCCGCGACTATGGCCGTCTTCGCCTCTCACAGAAGAATCTCCCTCTCCCAGAGGAGAAGGGCGTTCGAGATTGGCTTGAGAAGTATCAGACCGCCGAGGGGGCCAGCTTCGTCTACCGGGCGTGGCTGGATGCTGCGGGAGAGGAAGGCGTTGGCGTGGTCAAGGAGGGTATCCGGGAGTGGCTTGAGAGGCACAAGACCGCCGAGGATGCCAGCTTCGTCTACCGAGCGTGGCTGGATGCTGCGGGGGAGAAGGGCATTAGCCTGGTCGAGGTGGGGTTCCGGGAATGGCTTGAGAAGCACACCGAGCACAAAGACGTGGACTACGCCCTTCGAGCCTGGATGGAAGCCGGAGGGCAACCTGAGCTAGTGCGCGTTCCAGCCTTCAGGTGGCTGCACCGTCACTGTCGGGAGGAGAACGCCGCCTTTCTGCTCAAATCCATCGTCGCCTTGCCGAATCTGCCGGCAGCGACAACTGTGGATGTACTCACATGGTGTGCACACAACTGCTTTCATGAGGATGCCCCGTGGCGGCTCGCGCAGCTACGCCAGAATCTTCGATCCCCAGCGATTGCAGCCGAGATTGTCGATGCTACCGAAGTCGTCCTGGGGGCAATCCAGGAGAGAGGGGCTCGCGACGTGACCGAGGCGGGTCTGGTGGCCTCAGTCCTGTTGAACCTGGTGCAGAACCGTGGGACGAGTCCAAGGCTGCTTAGAAGACGTGTCGACAACTTGTTCGTAAGATGGTTGAAGAGCGGGCTAGTCTTCCATCGGGCTACGCGGGTACCTCGACGCAGTCAAAGTCCAGCAGTCCTCCAGCGAGTTCTTGACCTGGTCCGCTATGGGGATCTTGACGTACGAACAGACCATGACTCGATTGGTGGTTTCCTGGACTGGTTTAGAGGTTGGGATGAGGACCGGAGGACCCAGGTTGCCAAATCCGTCAGGTGGGCGTTCCACAATCTTCCCGAGCCGGGGTTATGGGAGAGAGCAGGGGTTCCTCTGGGTGCCTGATCCGCACAGACTCCTTTGTTGGCAAGGGAGTCGTATGGATGTATTCGCCGGCGTGACCGACGAAAGTATCAATCATCCGCTTCCCCCATGGCTGCAGCCGCGGTCAGCATAGCGGCGACCTCCCGGGCAGCGAGCACCTTGCTAGTGAATAGCCAGGTTCCAGAAAACCTGCCCATTCATTGCAGTTTCTTCTAAAGTCCATGCCAGCACTGCCGTATTGCCACCCAATGTCCTCTTGGCCGAAAGACCACCCCGGGCTGCACCAAACGAGACCGAAAGTCCATGCAACAATACGGCGATTAGCGGGAAAGAAGGCCTTATGGAAGTGAAACTGCGAGCGCTGTTTCTTGATTTGAATGTCCCGGCTGGTTTCGGCGCACTGGTCATTCTTCCGGCCAACTCAAACATGGCTAGATTGCTATGACGCTCAATGTCAAGCCGGCCACCTTCCCCATTCCACCAGCAAGACCTAACTTATTGTGCAGCGGCGAGGCGTCTTCTATGCGGGCGCTGAGCCGGTCTGCTGCACTTGACCTGAACAGGAGACCAGATGAATTCTGCCAACAGAGTCGCTTCTGCGCTTCTTCTCTGCCTCTTCGTCGTTGCCGTTGGATGCTCCGATGGAGACAAGACTGGCGGTTCTCACATTTTCTCAGATGTTTTCGATACCCGGCCAGGTGACAATTCTTCGTCGCGGGAGAATAGCGATGGCGTGGACTTGTCCTTTCCCGATTTGGGGCCGGACTGGATAGCCGACCTTGCTCCTGTCGAGGGCTTTGAGCCATGTGGCGAAAGTCCTTTTGGCATCGGCTGTCCGTGCATGACGAACTCAGACTGTGTGGGTGGCTTCTGCGTAGAGGCCGGCGTTGGTGCCGTTTGCACCAATGAGTGCCTCGAGGACTGCCCCGCAGGCTGGGACTGTCGTGGCATGTCTGGTTTCGGAGTCGATGTAGTCTTCCTTTGCTTGCCCACTCTGATTGAGGTCTGTGAGCCGTGCGCTACAGATGAAGATTGCGCAGTGGGGATTTGTCACATAACCGAAGACGGTGGATTCTGCCTGCCGTTCTGCGCTGATGATGGTGGCTGTCCAGAGACCACGGAGTGCTCAGGAGACTTCGACCACGGTGGCGAAACGGTGGCTGCGTGCGTGCCAGTAAGTGGTTCGTGTGCATGTAACGCGACCAATGCCGGAGAGATCCGCCCTTGCTCTTTCGTCAATGGCGTGGGCATCTGCGACGGTTTCGAAAGCTGTGTTCCCGACGAAGGTTGGGTTGACTGCAATGCCTTGGTGCCTTCGGCCGAGGCCTGTGACGGCCAGGACAACAACTGTGACGGGGTAGTGGACGAAGGTTTCCTGGTGGACGGTGTCTATGCGTTGGATGCGCACTGCGGCAGTTGCAACCACGACTGTGACCAGGTGATTGATAATGGTGCCGGGGTCTGCGATGTGGAGTCCTTTGAGGTACCGAAATGCGTCGTACTCCTGTGCGATTCCGGGTTCTACCAGGCCAGCGAGTTCCAGTGCTTGCCCCCGGTAGAAGGTAGCTCCTGCCAACTTTGCGAAGTGGATGCCGATTGCCTGGGTGGGGCATGCGCAGAGGTGGACGGCAAACTGCGCTGCCTGGATTCCTGCGGGGATGGTGGAGATTGCGGTGTCGGTACAGGATGTCAAACGTTGGATGAAGGAGTCGAGCTCTGCTTCCCGATCACTGGCTCTTGTGAGTGCAGTGCCGGCTCCGTAGGGGTCAAGAAGGCTTGCAGCGCGGGCAATGAACTCGGCTCGTGCGAGGGCACCCAGACTTGCGAGTTCGAAACGGGCTGGAGTGAATGCAACGCAGTTGTACCCGCCGATGAAATCTGTGATGGGATGGACAACAATTGCAACGGACTCGTGGATGATGGCCTGGGTAGCTTTGGAAACTGTACGGTGGACAATGAGTTTGGCTCCTGCCCTGGTGTTTCGGTCTGTGGTGGTGCGCTGGGAGTCGTTTGCCAGGGCTTTGACGCAGCCGCAGAGATATGTGATGGCATGGACAATGACTGCGATGGGGACGTGGACGAGAACTTCGTCAATGACCAGGGACTCTACGCAGAGTTGGGTCACTGTGGCCAATGCAATGCTTCATGCGCCGGACTCTTCCCCAACGCTGTGGCCCTTTGCTCCATTGGTGACGACGATGTCCCCTATTGCACCATCCAGGAATGCGCAGCAGGTTACTTCCTGGTGGACGAGTTCCAGTGCGCCCCCGAGAGCGCCGCGATATGTGAGGCCTGCGATGGACCTGAGGGCTGCCCCGGCACTTCCCCGGTTTGCGCCGCCATCGGTGATTCGACTCATTGTACGCTGGAGTGTCTGACGGGAGAGGATTGTCTTGATGGGTACAAGTGCAAAGACCTGGGTGAGGGAACTATCTGCGTACCCGACACGGAGGCATGCGACTGCGATGCCGCGAACCTCGGCTTGAGCAAGGGATGTATGGCCACCTGGCCGGTAGACCCGCCAGACAACCAGAAGTATGTGAAGTGTTATGGGCAAGCCTTATGCGAGGAGCATGGTTGGGGAGATTGTAAGTTGCCAGAGGAAGCCTGCGACGGAATCGACAACGACTGCAATGGGGCGACCGACGATCCCTTTAAAGTGGATGGCAAATACGCAACCGATGCTCATTGCGGCAAGTGCGGCAATGACTGCACCAAGCTCACTCCGCCAGGCGCCTCTGCTACTTGCGACTCATCCGGGGCTACTCCCAAATGTGTCCTCGCCTGCGAGGAAGGGTTTGCGGACCAGGACAGCAATCTGGGCAACGGCTGCGAGTGCCAGTTCGAAGGAGGTGGTGACTACCCCGATGGCGAGGACCAGAATTGCGATGGCATTGACGGTGAGTTGGACAATGCCATTTTCGTTGCCAAGTGGGGCAATGACGCCAACCAGGGAACCCTGGCCTCTCCGGTTCAGACTATCGCGGCGGGGCTGGAGAAGTCCCTGGCGCAGGGAAAGCGTGACGTCTATGTTGCCGAGGGCGTCTATGTGGCCTCGGTGAAGCTGCTGCAGGGAACCCAGATGTACGGTGGATTCTCATCTGACTTCAAGAAGCATGACCCCGGAAATCACGCCACTGAAATCAAGGGAGGTCCCCCTACCGCTGAGATGCCCGGTGCGGTTGTTGCCATGGGAATCTCGGATGGTACCACGACGATTCTGGACGGTTTTGTAGTGCGGGCCAGCAATGGCGTGAATGCGGGGAATAGCAGCTACTCAGTGTACATCGCAGATTGTGACGGTTCCTTACGAATCGCCAACAATCTGATTCTGGCCGGGAACGGGGCAGCCGGCGTCGCTGCTCAGGCCGGCAAGGTTGGGAGCGCTGGCGGTGATGGCGGTGCTGGAATCGGCCCGAAGAATCTGGGCGGCAAAGAGTGTGCTCCAGAGTTGCAGACCGACGGAGGCTCCGGGGGGCTCTCCTCCTGTGGCGATGTGGTGGCCGGAGGTGGCGCCGGCGGTGCAGGACTTTGCCCGACCTTCGAAGGAGAGCCGCTGGTCGGTGAAGCCGGGGTGGCTGGTGAAGGTGACGGGGCGGGCCTTGGTGGAAACGCGGGGTGGGATTCCAAGGCGCACCATGCATCATGCAAGATGTGCATTCTACCAGCTGCTGAATTGCCATTGGAGGGCACCAACGGTGCGGCCGGTGCGTTTGGAGTCGCCGGTCCGGCCGGCATTGGGTGTGTCGCTGGACCTGGAGGGATGGTGGACGGTCTCTGGGCCGGAGGGAGTGGCTCCCCAGGGCAGGCAGGGATGCCCGGGAGCGGCGGTGGCGGTGGCGGAGCCGGCGGTGGCGTTGACTCGGACAAGGCCAAGTGCGATGACTTCAGCGGCGGCACCGGCGGTGGTGGTGGCGGCGGCGGTTGTAGTGGCGCAGGTGGTCTGGGCGGAGGCTCCGGTGGTGGTTCCTTTGGTTTCTTCGTCACGTACTCCAGTGAGCCGATTTCGGTGCCTGTTATTGAATCCAATACTATCGAAGGGGCTGCTGGTGGTGCTGGTGGGCCTGGTGGCAATGGCGGTTCTGGTGGTGCGGGCGGTGCCGGGGGGCTTGGTGGCCCCGCCGGTGGCAGCGAAGTCTGGTGCGTCTTTGGTGGTGGCGACGGCGGCATGGGCGGCAACGGCGGCGGAGGCGGCGGTGGTGGCGGGGGCTGCGGCGGTCCTTCATACTGCTTCTACGTGACCGGGGACATTCCTGCTGGACTTGGTGGCTACAAGGCGCCAGCCAACAACTGTGTCCCAG
>CALGBT010000441.1 GCA_937884235.1 uncultured Pseudomonadota bacterium | reverse complement strand
CCAAGTCCACGCCTTACCCGGGTCCACCTGTCCAGAGTGGTCCAGTTCGGTCCAGAGTGGTCCACCCCGGGCGTCCACCGTCCACCTAGTCCACAGTCCACAACACCATTGCGCGCCCACCGGTGCCGGAAGCGGAGCTGCCGTTGCCGCCCGCGCTGCGGGTTCTCGACGAGCGTGTAGAGCCGGTTTCCCTATTGCTTTCAGCAGCGCTCGCCGCACCGGCACAGAGTGTGGAAGTATGAGGTCGTGGGTCCTTTGCTGCTTTCGGTGCTAGATGGACCGCAGTGTCTGTTCGTGGGCCATGGGCCAAATGGCGTGGAGTGCTCGACAACATATCCCCAGGGATGTGTCCACAGCAAACTGGAGATTACCGATGCTTGACGAGTTGCACCACCCGCCGACACACTCTTGAACAACTCCCAAACGATGCCGTGGCCATCGTGGGAGAGGTCGGCCTCCTGACCGCTCCCGATATGCACCACGTTTACCCATGCAGGGCAGGATCGTCCCGGAGGACCTTCGGGGCAAGCAAAATGGCGGTCGCGTCAATTGTTGCGGAGCCCGCCTCAGGGAAATGAATATCGCGGTTGTGCTAATTCTTTCGGATCACCGATAAAAAGCATGCTATATAGAGAGCTGGCCTGGGGCATGGAGCCTGGGGTTCTGCCAAAGGCGAGGTTCAAGAATATGGTAACTACCGCCCCTAGTTCTTCCTGGTTGCATGCTCAACTGGTTCCGCCACTGCACTTGTTGCTTGCCCTTATTGTGGGGCTCGTAAGCCTTCCGTTGACGGGCTGTGGAGGTTCCACCGAGGAGCTGACGACAATTCAAAAGCAGATATCGGACTTCAACAGCGCAGGCTTGACCTATCAAGAAGCCATGGTGAAGGTCGGTCAGACCGTGGATGAATTGCTACAAGTAGCGGATATATATGCCGATCCCGGGACCCTGTCCGGGCTGCCAATTCCCATGACTCAACTCCAGATGGAGCAGCACGCTACTCTGATGGAGCAGTGGAACATGGACTATCGCAACGCGTTCGTGGCTGCTTACGAGATGGTCATGGCAGCCCACACCTTGGAGACCGAGCAGTTGACCGGTGGTCTCTGGTTCGCCCTTCCCGGCGAGAACCTGGAGACCACACTCCAGCCGGAGCTTTTTACCCTTACCGGGATGGCGCTCATGGCTGGCGGGGTTGCTCTGTCCACCTGGTTGGCCTGCAAGGGGAGCGGTGTTGCTCTGACAAAGGCTTGCCGGGATATCAAAAATATCATTCTCGTTACCAGTAATCAGGCCTGCCTGGAAGCCTATGCCGGGGAACTGAAGATGAGTCAGGTGGCAGGTGTGGCGAAAGATGCCATCCTTGCTCATATGGAAAACCACCCGAACCGAGCTTCGCTCTGCACCATAGCATCGTACAACATGCAGACGCTAGTCGAATCCCCTGAATTACAAGGGACGAATTGCCAGGCTCCATCCCCATCCGACATGACCAACACCCGATTTGAGGTCACGCAGGATGTCGTTGAGGTGGGGGCCAAATACTCGGTGGCCATGACCGGCACTGTAACCTCCTCCGTGACTTCTCTCCTCAGGCAGGCTGCCCCGGTGAGCGAAGGAGCGAAGGTCGCTACCGAACTTGGCATCACTCTCACCGAAACAGCAATGTCTGAGTATGGCTCTACCCTGCCCAAAGATTTGACGGTCATTGGTGTTGCCGAGTCTGCCATATCCCTTCCACTGGCCACGTCCTCCGGCACCAATTCGGCCGAGAATGGCATCAGTGTGATCATGGATGAACAGTCCGGTGCAGATATGGTGCGGGAGGCCTTTGATGATGTGGCGATGGAAGTAGCCGACGCCGCGGGTATCCCGGTGGTGTCCAACACTGTCGACGTGCCCAACAACATCTTCATCGGTAACTACGGTATCGACGGTCTTGATGAGAGCGTAATCGTACCGATCCCCAATATCGGTTTCGGTACGATAATGGTCCTCTCGCCGAACACGGTTCCCGAAGTTACCGAGCATGTAGATACGGCCCAGGACGGCACTATCGACTTCAGTGGCATCGGGATTTCCCAATGGGGCGAGGAGCCCACGAAACCGGACGACCCGATTAACCCAGGAACCAACCTGACCGTCACCGGACCAACGACCAGCGTCACCGCTGGGACCGATGTAACTCTCATGGTGGACTGCCCGGCAGACGCCGTCTTCCCTGCGGTACTGGAGTCCAACTCTCTTTCCGGAGTCTCACTGGCCTGGAGCAGCTTCACAGCTTGTCCCGTGGCAGTGCTCTTCAACGCCAACACCAATGGGTCCTACAATGTCCTGTTCACCTTGACGGATGCCAACGGCTCGAAGTGGAATGGGGGAATCACCGTTACCGTGGGCGATGTCTCAACAGGGGGCGATATCTGGACCGACCCGACCACCGGCCTGACCTGGCAGAACCCTCCTGCGGAGGGAGACATGGGCTGGTCGGCGGCAAAGGATTACTGTGCATCCCTCCCTCTTGACGGAGGCGGATGGCACCTGCCAGCCATCAACGAACTACGCTCCCTGATTCGGGGTTGCCCCAACACAGTTGCCGGGGGAGCCTGTGGCGTCACGGACAGTTGCCTTGAGCCTCTCTGTTGGGACGAAGCGTTGTGTAAAAGCGCTGCCTGCACCGGTCTCAGTGGTCCTGCAAACGGCATGTACTGGCCAGCCGGAATGCAAGGGGACGACTTCGTCTTCTGGTCATCCTCACACTTCACTGAAGAATCAGTCAATGCGGCCACTATCAACTTCGGCTACGCATGGGTGCAAGGCAGCGACTCCAAATCTAATGAAGAACAGGTCCGGTGCGTCCGATAATACGCTCGTCGCTGAGCGCCAGGCGAGTACACTTTCACCGGACACAACGGCGCAAACACGGCGTTTCAGGGTCGCAACGGACCATGGGATTCGGCTACAACTTCAACAATAGCGTCCTAGAATCCGGGCTTGCGGTGGTTTGAGGCTGGTCCTTGCCAAGGTTAACGGCCTGCCCTGAGCGAGGCAGAGCCGAGTCGAATGGGTCGCTAGTTGGCCTTGACCACGTCACTGCCGTTGGTCTACACGGCACATCGGACCACCCGGTCAGATAGCGAACCACCCGAGCCGATGTACCGTGGACGTCCCTGCAAACAAGTGCGGAGCGTCGCCCCATTACTCCCCGCTCGTTCCCCCCGGGGAACAAGCGATCAGCACTGCCGAGCACAAAGGCAAAGCCACGGAACCACGCACGCCGTTCCGAGCATACGTTGGGTAGAGCCAATCTAGCATGGCAAAGATGCGTGAGGATTTCTCCCGTTACTACCCCCTTTTCCCAGCGACTGCAAACTGCTACTATGGGCGCAGTCGAACATGGAGGAATGGAGTGAGAAATCAAGCCCTGGTGGTGCTGGCAGGTGGATTGCTGATGGCTGCGTGCGTAGCGCAGCCTGACCCTTGGGTCCCGGATGCGCGGGGCGGGGATGGCAGGTCGGATGGGGACGGGCGACAGAGTGCCGATGGCACCGGCGATGTGCGCGCCGTTGACTTAGCCCGTCTGGACATAGGCGATCTTATGGACACGAAAGCCGATGCGGTGGACCTTACCGCGACAGAGGTCCAGGACGCGGGCGATGCCCATGAGACGTCGAAGGATGTGGAGTGTGTGCCAGATTGCGGGGCGGCTAAGTGCGGGGACGACGGGTGCGGTGGGAGCTGCGGCGACTGCGGCCAATATCTGCTTTGTGCCGCAGGAAGCTGCCATCCGAATTTCTGCAAAGATGGCCTCAAGGATTTCGGCTGCTGTTCAGGCAACGTCTGGTTGTGGTGTGACGATGACGGCGCTTTGGAAGGCTACAACTGCGACGACAACGATGCTCCTCTCAACACCTGCGGCTGGGATAGCGGCAAATACAAGTGTGGTGGGGAAGGCGAAGATCCGGAGGGCGACCTCCCGCTAGAGTGCTGCGAATCTGACTGCACCAACAAGGACTGCGGCAGCGACGGCTGCTGGAAAGATTGCGGCACATGTGAGGGTCTTCAGGAAGTCTGCGTCGAAGGCATCTGCGAGTGCCAGCCAGCTTGTGATGGATTGGAGTGCGGCGACGACGGCTGCAACGACGTATGTGGAACATGCCCCAAGCAAAGCGAATGCATCGATGGAACGTGCATTTGCACACCGGATTGTGACGGCAAGTCCTGCGGTTCGGATGGTTGTGACGGCGAATGCGGCACCTGCCTAGGCGACCAGGATGAGTGTGCAGATGGACAGTGTGTCTGCCAGCCGAACTGTGACGGGTTGGACTGCGGTGATGGCGGTTGCCCAGACCAGCCGGGAATCTGCGAGGTATGTACTGGCCCTCAGGACGAGTGCGTGGAAGGTTTCTGCATCTGCCAGCCAAACTGCGATGGCAAGGAGTGCAGCGACGATGGTTGCGGTGGTGACTGCGGAATCTGCGACGACGAGAATCTGTGCAATGGACTGGAAAGCTGCGTTGCAGGCCAATGCGAAGAGGGCCTGGCCGTCAGTTGCTCAAACGTCCCCCAGTGCATAAAGGCAGAGTGCAACCCTCTCACGGGAGAGTGCGACATGCCGGCGGACGACGGAAGTGAGTGCAGTGACGAGAACGCATGTACCACCAGCGATCAGTGCCTGGGAGGCGAGTGCGCCCCCGGACTTGCCACGAGCTGTAAGGACGATACGGAATGTGCGACCTATGCATGCAACCCGGGCACCGGTGAGTGCGAGGAAACCAAGACGCCGGACGGCACAGACTGCGACGGTGGAATTGGACAATGCAATTCTGGCCAGTGCGTGGAGAAATGTGGCAACGAGGTGTGTAGCGAGGAGGACCAGGAAACTTGCGTGACTTGCCCTGAGGACTGTGGCACGTGCACCGTTTCCGAAGGATTTGTACCCATCAACCCCAGTAGTTTCTGGATGGGCAGCCCCGACGGCGGCCCCTGCCCCATTGGCTACATCGGTGGCGGATGTGCCGGCGATGGCAACGGCAATTCCATAGCAGAGGTCGGTCGCCAGGATGACGAGCCCTTGACATACGTGTCACTGACCCGGCGCTTCGAAATGCAGACTACAGAGGTGACGCAGGGAGATTTCAAGTCGGCCTTTGGGGGCTGGAATCCTGGCACATCCTCTGAGGGCGACGGCAATGCGGTGGACAGCATCTCCTTCTTCGACGCCGTGGCGTATGCCAACTGGCTGTCTAAGGATGCTGGACTCTCGCCATGCTATGAGTTCACAGGCGAAGTGGAATGTGGAAACGGAATCACCCTCTCATCCCACTACTATCTTAGCTGCTTGAACGCCTCTCAGGGCGGCATCGTCAATGCTGAAGTGGTGCTGAGAGAGGGAGTTGACAGTGCCTATGACTGCCAGGGATACCGCCTGCCTACCGAGGCGGAATGGGAATACGCGACCCGAGCAGGAACGGTCACCGCGTTCAGCAATGGCAACGACCTCGATGATGCCCACAAGGCCTGTGCGAAGCCATATCATCTTACTGCCGTTGGCTGGTACTGTGCCAACAACGACCCCAATGGGGCCAAGCCCGTGGGCCAGAAGTCAGCCAACGCCTGGGGGCTCAAGGATGTCCACGGTAACCTCTTCGAATGGGTCTGGGATTCATACGCGGCCTACTCCTTGGGCTTGCCCGACGACCCCTGGCTCGATCCTATTGGCACTGGCAATTACGCTCGTGTGGCCCGTGGCGGAGCGTGGAGCTACAACGCCAGCCATCTCCGCTCTGCCGTGCGGACATTTGTTACGCCCAACAACAGCAGCCACACCGTGGGCTTCCGCCTAGCGCGAACCTTGGCCCCCTGTGGTGATGGCATCTGCCAACCCCAAGAGAGTTGCCAGACCTGCGAGGTGGACTGCGGCGAGTGCCCATGTGTCATCGACGAGTGTCCGGATCTTGCCGGCTACAACAAGGCCTGCAACACCAGAAATCACTGCGAGTACACCCGCACCGAGCCTACCGAGGACTGGCATCAGTGGGACGTTTGGATCTATGTGCCCCCGGCGAGCTTTGAGATGGGTTCCGTGGGTGAAGGCGGCAGCGAGGATGAAACCCCGGTACACATGGTCACTTTCGACGCCGGATTCATGATCGCCAAGTATGAGACAGTTGTTCAACAATATCAGGCATGCAATGGTGAGGACCCGGATGCCTGCTCTACCCCCTCGACAGCAGATTGGACCGGCAGCGGCTGGGGAACCAACTACTGGGAAGATGGCGTGGACCCAAATGATGGGAGTAACATCTTCCACGAGCGTATCAATCATCCGCAAAATGGCGTCACCTGGCAGCAGGCAAAGGACTTCTGCCAATGGGTGGCCCCTGGCGGCCGCCTACCAAGCGAAGCAGAGTGGGAGTATGCAGCAACCGGCACCGCCCACACGAAATACCCTTGGGGCGACGAGCCTGAGCCGAGTTGCTCCAATGACACTGCCGTATTCAATGACGGCGGATACGGGTGTTCGTCGGGAGGCACCTGGCCTGTAGGCTCCAAGTTGGCAGGACTGTCACGGTGCGGGGCACTAGACATGACGGGCAACCTTTGGGAGTGGTGCGAGGATTGGCGCCACGACAGCTACGCCGATGCCCCCGCCAGCGGCGAACCATGGGTCTCCCCACCTGGCACGAAGAGGATCATACGAGGGGGCGGATTTGACCACGGGGCCGCCAACATGAGGACCGCCAAACGTAACTCTACCTGGCCGACAGATTTTGGCGGCGGCAACGGCGTGCGCTGCGTCCGCCCCGTTCCGGCCACCAATTGTGGGGGTGTGGATTGTCCGGTGCTCGCCGGCTACTTCACCTACTGCAACCGCCAACACCATTGCGAGTACGCCAACCTGGACACTTCTGGGCACCAGAAATGGGATGCGTGGATATACGTCCCGCCAGACAGTTTTGAGATGGGCGGTCCGGTGGCAGAGGGCGGTCCTGACGACGAGCGGCCAATTCACCCGGTTGCCATTGAGAAGGGCTATCTCATCGGCAAGAATGAGGTGCTGGTCGAGCAGTACGAAGCTTGCAGGGAGGCTAGCCCGAACCTGTGCACTGCCCCTTCCACCGCCGATTCTGGCTACGCTTGGGGTACTAACTCGTCGGCGAATGGGCGTAGGTACCATCCACAAAACGGCCTGAATTGGCATCAGGCTGGAGACTTCTGCGCCTGGCTGGCCCCCTGGGGCCGCCTGCCCACCGAGGCCGAGTGGAAATTGGCCGCCTCGGGGCCTACCCACCGGATATACCCATGGGGTGATTCCCCGGAGCCGACCTGCGAAAACGGGCTGGCAGTACTTAACGATGAGGGTAACGTGGAAGGCTTCGGCTGTGGCCAGGGGGGCACCTGGCCGGCCGGCTCCCTGCTTGCAGGGGCCGCCTGGTGTGGAGCTCTGGATATGGGAGGTAATCTGTGGGAATGGACTGCAGACTGGTACCATGACAACTACAACGGAGCCCCACCGGATGGCTCCGCCTGGCTCGACCCAGTTGGCACAAATCGCGTTACCACCGGGGGAGCTTTTGACAGCGACCAAGTTCGCACCGCGCGTAGAGAAAAGGGCCAGCCCGACTACGAAGGTGCCACCATCGGTGCCCGCTGTCTTCGTCCCTTGGCCTGCGAGCCTGCTTGTGTTGACAAGGCATGCGGGGACGATGGCTGTGGCGGCACTTGTGGAAGCTGCAATGACGGTCACAGTTGCACGGTGGACAGTTGCCTACCCGACGGCACCTGCGATTTTGAAGTGAAGGATGGCTACTGTCTCTGGGGAGAGGGTGGAAACTATCCCAGCGGGTGCGTCTCTGCAGGCGCTAACGATTGTGCCTGGTGCAAGCCGAGCACACCAACCGTCGTCAACCTCTCCTACCTCAACGGTCAGTTCCTATGTGCGAATCCCGAGTACGTTTGTTGCGGCGGCCTATGCAAGTACCAGAGCTGTCCGTAGGGGCAGAAGACAGGAAGCAACGGCTGGGAGTGCCCTCCCGAAATCAGGCGCATTCCCCCCTGCACCATGACTACGTCGCGCCCTTTGACTACGTGCACCGCAGCCCCTTGAACTGCTTCTGTCCAGCGTGGTAACCTCATGTGGTTGCCAATGGAGGACT
>CALGBT010000440.1 GCA_937884235.1 uncultured Pseudomonadota bacterium | reverse complement strand
GGAGGGCAATACCCACCGCAACCCGTGCGTAGAGAGCCATGTTCTATCTGCGCCCCGCCCCAAATAGTGTTGACAAAAAGAGTTTGGTACTTAGAATGAGCGCGCCATTGTTCGCGCCTACATTAGGGCGGCTTCGATGGGCTAAGATTGGGGGCTCTGTATCCATGGCAGGCCGTATCTCCGCAACCGTGATACAACAGATTCTGGACCGGGTCAACCTGGTGGAGTTGATCGGGCAGGAGGTCAAGCTTCGTCGAACGGGACGTAACTGGACCGGTCTATGCCCTTTCCACACCGACGGCAAGCCTTCCTTCTCGGTAAATGCGGAGCGCGGTTTCTATTACTGCTTTGGCTGTCACGAAGGCGGCAATGCGGTCTCATACCTGATGAAGGGCCGAGGGCTGCGGTACGTTGACGCCATTGAGACCCTCTCCCGACTGGTGGGCATCGAGTTGGAATTTGAGGAAGGTGACCGCAAGGCCTTCGACCGGGCTCGGGAGCACCTCCGGCAACTCTTCGATGTCAATCTGGAGGCGCACGGATATTTTCGTTCGCAGCTCTTCACGCCGGCGGGAAGGCGCGCCCTGGACTATCTCGATGGGCGCGGACTGAGCCGGGAGATGCTGAGCCGCTTTCAGGTTGGCTTCTGTCCTAGCGGCAGTACGTTGTACGATCGACTGGTGGCCCGCGGTGCACCACTCAACCTTGCCAGTGAGGTGGGGCTGATTGTGCAGTCGCGGCGGAACAACCAATACGTGGACCGGCTGGGCAGTCGAGTCATCTTTCCGGTGCTGACGGTTGGTGAAGATGTGGCTGGGTTCAGTGGACGGACATTGCCCGACGGTCCCGACCCGAAATACCTGAATTCTCCTGACTCCGAGGTTTTTCGGAAGGGTGAGCTGCTCTTCGGGTTGGTGCCGGCCCGGGAACAAATGAAGAAGCGCGACCATTGTCTGCTGGTGGAAGGACAGTTGGATGTTATTGCGTTGCACCAGGCGGGTTTTGAAAATGCTGTGGCCTCCCTGGGAACCGCCGTTACCGAGCATCAGGCTGCCATCATCCGTCGCTTCACCAACAAAGTGGTGATTATGTTTGATGGTGACGAGGCGGGGCGCAAGGCGGCCTGGCGGACCATGACGATTCTCATGAAGCAGGGGCTCTACGGTGGTGTTGTGCGGATGCCCGAGGGCGAGGATCCTGACTCCATGCTGCAGACTAAGGGGGCGGAAGCCTTGAAGGCAGCCATTGATGGGGCGCGACCTTTTCTGGAGTATGCCGTCGAGACCCTCACGGGGAGAGCTGGCGGCGACTTGCACGGGCGGACGCTGGCGGCCAAGGAAGGAATGGCCTTTGCCGGTGAAATCGGCAACCCCATTGACCGGCAACTCTTTCTCGAACGGCTGGCGGGCGAGTTGGGCCTGAGTCCAGAGGCGCTTAAAGTGGAGGCGGTATCACGCCGCTCCTTCGGGGCCCCGGAAGAGGTTCTGAACCAACCGCAGGTGGCTGGCGATTTTCCGCCGCGGGAACGAGAGCTGGTTGCGTTTGTCTTCAGGAAGCCCGAGTTGGTAAGGATGGTGTGCCAGGACGAGGCCTTCGAGTTGATTGAAACCGAGCAGGTGCGTAGCTTCTTTCTGAAACTGCTCGACGAGATTGAAGAGTTTGGTCGGGTGGAGCCACACGGTTTTGTGGCCCGTCTCGACAATCCTGGTTTGAAGGATATTTGCGGTGAGTTGTTGTTGCAGGATGACTTGATGCCGGATGCCACTGTGGAGAAGGCTGTTGCGCAGATGTTGGCGGCCATGAGTCGTAGTGGAATTCGCCAGCGGCAGCAGGCTGTTCGCAAAGAAGTTCGGCGTGCGGAGGCCAGGGGTGACCTGGACGAGGCATTTGCCCTGAGCGAGCAGGTGGATGCCCTGGAGCGCGAGTTGGCGGGCTCGGCCAGCGCGCAAAACTGAAAGATGAAAACAGGCATATTGGAGGTAGCGTTCATGTCAAACGATTTGCTGTCCATCCGTGAAGTTCGTCAGATGATCATGCATGGCAAGAAGCAGGGCTTTTTGACTACCGATGACGTCAACGACCGGATGCCCGACGCGATTGTTGCTGAGTCGCTGGTTGACGATCTCTTCGACCTCATCCGTCGCCACGGTGTAACCACCGTCGAGTCGTTCCAGGAGGCAGAGAAGCGTGGATTGGTGAAGGCTGGGGATTCCCTCGCCATGAACAAGAAGGATGCCGACGCCAAGATTACCGACCCGGTGCGCATGTATTTGCGCAAAATGGGCTGTGTTGCCCTGCTGACGCGGGAAGGCGAAGTCGTTATCGCCAAGAAGATCGAACAGGGCGAGTTGGAAGTGCTCGACCAGATTCTCCGTATCGACCGCGGCGCCGAAGCCATCCTCTCCATCGTTGAGCAACTGGCGGCGGGGGAGGTTCATGTTCGTGACGTCATTCGGGATTTCGACGATGACGAGGGGGAGAACGCCGATGACGGGCAGACTGCGCAAGTAGTAGTTGAAATTCTGACCAGCGCGCGGCGACTCTTTGAAGAGTCTTTGCAGTTGGAGCAGAAGGTGGCCAATCCCAAGCTCAAGCAGAGCACCCGCGACAAGTATGCCATGACGGCAAGGTCGAAGCGGCGGCGGATGCGCGATCAGGTGACCAACATCAGGTATAACCGCAAGGTCATCGACGAGGTCATCGAGTGGCTTAAGGGACATGTCCGAGACGTTTGGCGTATCGAGCGCAAGATGATTGAGTTGTCCGAGTCAACCGGAGTGCCCTTGGAGGAGATGAACCGGATACTTCGCCGGGTCGGCCGCAGCAAGAAGAAGTCTATCGATGGCCTCAAGGTCTCGTTGGACCGGCTCAAGGACGTGGTTCAGGAGTACCGTGAGTTGGAGGCGCAGTTGACGGCGATCTCTGAGGCGGTGTGCATCGACATCGAGACGCTCAAAGAAGTCTGTGGCGGCGTCAACCGTGGCGAGCGTTTGGCCAATAAGGCCAAGAGCGAGTTGGTTGAAGCCAACCTTCGGCTGGTGGTTTCCATCGCCAAGAAGTACACCAATCGGGGGCTGCAATTCCTCGACCTTATCCAGGAGGGCAACATCGGCCTGATGAAGGCCGTGGATAAGTTCGAGTACCGGCGAGGATACAAGTTTTCGACTTATGCCACCTGGTGGATCCGGCAGGCCATCACCCGCGCGATTGCCGATCAGGCGCGCACCATTCGTATCCCCGTGCACATGATCGAAACCATCAACAAGCTGATCCGCACGTCTCGATATCTGGTCCAGGAGATGGGGCGTGAGCCGACTCCGGAGGAACTGGCCGAGCGCATGGAGATGCCCGTCGACAAGGTGCGCAAAGTTATGAAGATCGCCAAGGAGCCAATCTCGCTGGAGACGCCCATTGGTGAGGAGGAAGATAGCCATCTAGGAGACTTCATCGAAGACAAGAAGATGCCTTCTCCTTCCGATGCAGTGGTGGTGCAGAATCTTTGCGAACAGACCCGCAAGGTGCTGGCAACACTGACCCCCCGCGAAGAAAAGGTTCTCCGTATGCGCTTCGGCATTGGTGAGAAGTCGGACCATACCCTCGAGGAAGTGGGGCAGGACTTCTTCGTGACTCGTGAGCGGATTCGTCAGATCGAGGCCAAGGCGCTCAAGAAGCTTCGCCACCCCACCCGTTCCCGCAAGCTCAGAACGTTCCTCGAGTAGAGATGGCGGTCTGGCACCACGCCTGGGTCTTTTGGGCGACGGCGTTGCTGCTGCCGTGCGCATGCTCAAGCACCTCCGGCAATACCACTGACGTCGGCGCTTTCGTTGACACCGTTGCCCTGGACCTCTGGGCGACGGAAGCCAGGACTGACCTCGTTCTGCAGTTCCTGGAGATTCGTGAGGATGGCTCCGTGGAAGATGCGGCCGACGGCTCGGCTGAGCTTCCGTACCTCCCGGTGGACAGTGACGGCGACGGTCTTGAAGATAGTGCAGAGATGGCCATGGGGACCGACCCGTTGGTGGCAGACACGGATGCCGACGGTTTCGACGACGGCACGGAGGTTTCACTAGGCTCCGACCCTCTGGACCCGGCCAGTGCGCTGGCCTGGCACCCCGAATGGGAAGAGTACCCACGGCTTGTCTTTGGCCCCGGTGAGCTTGACGAACTGCGGCTGAAGGCGGCCAACCCCGGGCCCCGTGCTGCTGCCATGCTGGCCCGTGTTCAGGCCAGGGCTAACGCAGAGGCCGCGGCCCCGCACCCTGAATACTATGACCCCTACCACGAAGTCGGGCGGGCCCGGATAGCCAGCGCAGCCGCGTTTATGGCGCTGCTTTTCGAAGATGCCGCCTACGCGCAGAAGGCTGCCGACATCGCGCTGGGCATCAACCCCAATGTCGATGAAGTGGGCTTCAGCAGCCCTTTCTATTCGACCACCAGCATCCACGCGGGTGAGGCTATCGCCTACTATGCGAAGATGTTCGACTGGCTGAAGGCATCTGGCCTGCTCGACGAGACGCTCCTGGGAGCAGTGCAGAAATCGGTGGTGGAGCTGGTGACCCGCATCGAGCACGAGGCTACGGTGGGTCCGATGATGGTTCTCCTCTCATTGGCTCAGAATAACCACAACGTGAAGGTATATGGGGCCATTGGGCTGGCGGGAATGGTCTTCCCCCACGAGCCCCTGGCTGCCCGTTGGTTCCAGCGGGGTATCACTGAAGTACGATACTACTTCCTGGATTTCCAGACCACGGCGGATGGCGGCTATGCTGAAGGCCCCAACTACCTCAACTACTGTCTCGGCGAGGGGCTCAGCTTGCTATGGGCGTATCATCGGTTCACCGGCGGTGAAGAGAGCTTCGTACACAACTTCTTCGATACGCGGGAAGTGCAGGAGGTAGTCTACCAATGGGTGGCAGACCCCCTACTGGAGCCGCTCCTCAAAGAGCTTTTCCTCTGGCCCCTGAAGATCATGATGCCTGGAGGCCTGGCACCCAATATCGATGATGCCAACCTCTCGGCGGTGAGTGGTGGCTACCTTGCGGTACTCTTTGACGCACCAGTCTTCCTTTGGCACTGGGAGCTGCCGGGGGTTGGTCGACCGAGCAGCTCGGGCATCGATCTGGCCCCCGACATTTTTGCTCTGCTAGACGAGGCGATGGAGTCTGCGCCCCCGCTTTTCGAGACTGACATGTTGTTGGCGGAGGCCGGAAACTGCGTCTTGCGCAGCGGCTTCGGGGAATTCGCTGAGTATGCTCTGATGCTGGGGGAGCACGGCAAGATTCGCCAGCACGGGCAAGGACACGAGCACCCCGATGCGCTGCAAGTTCTGCTGCATGCCCGCGGTGAGTACCTGCTGCTGGACTCTGGCTATATCAGCTGGGAGGAGAAGGACGCGGTGGCGCATCCGGCGCACCACAACCTGATCCTCGTTGACGGCGAGGGCCCCCCCGACAGCGAATACACGGGAATTGGCAGTGATGCCTTCCTGAGCGGGCTTCACGGTGATAACCAGGGCTACAAGGGCTGTCATGGGGAAACGAGCTATGCTGGGGCAACGTTCAGGCGGGATTTGCTGGTGACTCCACATGAAGTGATCATTGTGGTCGACCGCGTTGAGGCTCCTGAGGCAGAGGAACTGGAGCTTCTGTGGCACGGCAACGGGGGGGCTTCCAGTGGCGGTCAGTTCCTTGGCAATGTGCGTGGTGGTGCCTGGATTCGGTCCGCGGCATCGCTGGTGATCACCGTTGCCGGGGGGAAAGAAAGTGCGAACTGTGACAGCGTGACACAGAAGCATGCATTTACCCACGGCGTGGCCCTTGAACATATTGCCCTGAAATGCAGTATTTCCGCCGGGCCGGAGCCGACGCTCAGTCTCATGCAGATTATGGACGGCGACTTGGATGTGCCAGTATTTGCAGAGGAAGTGGAGTGGGTGGGCGGTGCGGGGCAGGGCCTTATGGTACCTGTTGTTGGCGGTGAGTTGCTGGTCGTGGTGTTGCCGGACTCAGGAATTGGCGGAACGGTGATGCATCCGGTTTGCGGCTCCATTGAAGTCACTCCCGGACTGTCGGCCGTGCTCTTAGGCGGCAACTGTGAGATCAAGGAAACATTCGTAATTCCGTTGGGATAGGGCAACCATTGCGGCATCAGTGCGATGAATCTATTGGGGTCAACCGTAGATTTATGTTTGACTGTTGTTGACACCAACGTGACGTCTGGTATAGTTCGGCCTCGTAAGGACACCACTGAATGGCTCACAAGTTGCTCTTTGGTATTTTGGCGAATGGGGAAAGCGTTAGCTTCTGGTGTTTCCTATCTTTGTCCTTTGTCCCACGTTTCTTTTCCTTCGGTTGTTCCTTTTACCTGAGGGTGCGGGCAACGCTTTCGCTTTCAGGTACCCCCTGGTGCTTTCGCTTTCCCCCGCCACCCTGTCCTTTTCTGCTCTCCCGCAAAACCGAATTAGAACGCGTCTTGTGTGTCTCTGGCCCAGCCAGTGATTGACACACAGCGGTGCGTAGTGTTAATCAAGGTCATCATGTAATCGCGCGCGACGGTAGCGGCGAGGGGAACGAATGGACCTGTTGTTATTTGCAAGTGCTTCCGGTGAGACCTACGGGGTCGATCTTGGTGAAGTAATCGTGTCGGCCTCAGCCATGGTTCAGGCGGTGCTCTGGCTCCTGGTGCTGATGTCTTTGGTTTGCTGGTTTATCATCGGATACAAGTGGTACTACTTCCGGCGCGTCCATGCCGCCAACCAACGGTTCTTTGATGCATTCTATGCCGCCGATGGGCTTGATGGTGGGCGGAAAGTGGCCGAGGATGAGCCCTTTGCCCCGGCGGCGCGAGTCTGTGCGGACGCGTTCAAGGAGTTGGGGAGATTGCAGGAGGATGGGGCCAAGGGAGGTATGCTGAGCGGCTTCGAGAACATCGAAAGGAGCGTGCGCCGTGCCACCCAGCAGCAGGTCACTCTCTTAGAGCGGATGGTGCCGTTTCTCGCCACCACTGGCAGTACTGCCCCATTCATCGGGCTCTTTGGTACTGTCTGGGGGATTATCGAAGCCTTTGACCGCATTCCCAAGGATGGCGGCGGCGTTATTCTGGACAAAGTGGCCGGTCCCATGGCCCATGCGTTGATCGCCACTGCCGTGGGTTTGCTGGCAGCCATTCCGGCGGTCATGGCCTATAACTTCTTTGTCCGCAAGACGAGATTGGCGGTGGCGGAAGTCGATTCGTTCAGCTCCGAGTTGCTCAATATTGTCCGACGGCATTTTTTCAACGGTTAGCGGGGGAGAACGCCATGAGTATGGGTGGGTCGTCGGATCCCGGGTCCAATAGCTCTCTTTCCGAGATCAATGTTACGCCGCTAGTTGATGTCATGCTGGTGTTGCTGACCATCTTCATGGTTGCCTCTTCAGTGGAGACCATCCAGGTTGCTGCAGAGCGAGAGAAGTTGCTTAAGGAGCGGCAGGAGGAGGACGAGCGGACCCTGCTGCTGGCTAAGCTGGAGCGATTGGAGGAGAAGGAAGACAGGCACCAGACAGACCAGCGGCGGGACCGGCGGCAGATGCAGTTCATGCAGTTGCAGGAAGAGAAGCTCAAGGAGATGGAGAAGGAGTTGGACGACCGTAGTCAGAACGTCCCCATCGAGTTGCCCAAGGCCACTTCAGAGGCGGTCAATCTGGCAGAAGAGAAGAAGATCGTCCTGACGTTGACCAGGGAGCATGCCGTGTACATGGGGGACACGCGCATCATCGACTGCATGGATGTCGCGTTCGGCCCACCGCCAGGGGCCGACGGGGCGGCTGGTCCCGATGCGGATGCTACAACTCTCTCTCCTGAGAGGCTCCGCTCATGCTTTGCGGCGATTGAGAAGAAACTGCTGGTCAACGAGAAGCTGAAGGCCGACAAGGAGTGCTATTTGCGCGCTGACCGGCGCCTTGATTATGGCGAAGTGTTGCGGTTGATGGCAACGATTCGCAAGGCTGGAATTACCAAGTTCGGGCTTGTTGCCGAAGAGTTGCAGGATGGAGAGAACATCGAGTCTGGCAAACCGTAAGCCTGGATCTCCGTTTGGTCGGGGAGGATGAAGAAGTGGGAAGCAATCAGCACGACAATCGGGCACTTCTGGCGGGGGCTGCGTGGTGTGTTG
>CALGBT010000439.1 GCA_937884235.1 uncultured Pseudomonadota bacterium | reverse complement strand
GTCTGGAGAATCGGCTCGTGCGCAAGCTCTTTGGACCGCTCTTTCTGGGGTCCACCAATATCATCAAGTGGGCCAACCGGCTGCGGCCCATATTCGCGCTGAAGAAACGACCTGACATTATTCTGGATGTCTTCATTCCAGCCCCGAACTTCCAGCTCTTCTTCGACTGGTACGTCGAGCATTTCGATTTCTGGCCCCTCTGGATCGTTCCTTACAAGGCGCCGCAGTATTACCCCTGGCTGGCCGACGAGCACCACCAGCGGATGCAGGGGACTTTTCTCATCGATTGCGCCATCTACGGGCGTGCCAATGGCGACCCCAACATCGACCTCGACGAGTTGATTGAAGAGAAGGTCTTCGAGTTGGGCGGCATTAAGACGCTCATCTCCCGCAACTTCTACTCTCCGGAGACCTTCTGGTCCATCTACTCCAAGCCGCGCTTTGCGGCTGCCAAGGCCCGCCTTGACCCCGGCAATCTCTTCGGCGACCTCTACGCCAAGATGGGAAGAAAGTAGGACTCTGTCCGGTGCCTCGCGGGCGGGCGGATGCGTTTGTATCTGAGCGCAGTCGTTGCTAAGATACGCTCCGGCGAGGAGAGAGATGACTGTGTTGCCCAAGGTGGTGGTTATCCACCCCGGTCAGGTGGTGGAACAAGACGCCATCGACTATCCACATTTCACCGGGCTGCCTGCTGCAGGCCTGGTGCGAGTGCTGCGCAATCAGGGTTTCTCTGTCCATTTGCTCGATGCCTGCGCACAGCCAGGGGCGACCTTTCGCCCGTTACGAGGGAACCAAGGGCTCTACGGTGTCCCCTCGGCCTCCCTCCTGGAACCCTTGAGAGACGCGCAGTTTGACGTCGCAGTGATTCACTTCTCCCCCTACCACATGCGCCCCGTGCTCGATAACGGCCTGCGCCATCTGCTCACCAGGCTGCGCGAATTCCGTCCCGAGGCAACGCTCGTGGGGGCCGAGTTGTATGCCGGGGGGATGCACCGGGTACCAGCCGACCAGACCTTTCTGCAGTCCTACTATCCGGAGTTGGACCACTTCGTCTCCCTGGAAGCCGAGGAGACGCTCCCGGACCTGCTGGAGGGAGACGGGGACGGGCGGGAGTTCCTCATCCGCGGACGGCCCATCTCGGCCGAGACCCTCGCCCAGACCGGGCCACCAGCCTGGTCTGCGGACCAACTGGCGAACTTCCGGGAGTTCCTGGGCAACATCTCCAACATGCCCAAGCTGGCCCAGTACAAGATCGATGGCGAAACGCTACCTATCTATTTCTCCCGAGGGTGTCCATTCAACTGCTCGTTCTGCTCCAACCCTTACCAGAGCTATCGTGCGGTCCCGCTTGACGTCATTCTTGAATGGCTCGATTGGGCGGTGGAGATGGGTACGAAACGACTCTTCGTCCTTGATGATGCGGCCAACGTCCGCCCCGACTTTGAAGCGGTGCTCTCGGCCGCGGCCGACCGCAATCTGACCCTGGAATTCCCTAATGGCCTGCGCGCCGACCTGCTCTCTGAGGAGCGCATCGCCCTTTTGTCGGACGTTGCCGAACAGCTTACGGTATCGGCCGAAAGTGCCTCTGCCCGGCTGCAGCGGGACGTCGTTGGCAAGAACGTCCATCTCGCCCATATCGAGCGGGTGGCCGCCTGGTGCAGTGGGCAGCACCTGCCCCTCTCCATCCACTGGCTGGTGGCCCTGCCCGGCGAGTCCCGTGCCGAGACGGTGGTCACTCTCGCTGCGGCCCGACGTCTCCTCGATGACCACGGGGCCCAGCCGCTGGTCCAATTCGCGACGCCGCTGCCGGGCACTGCTCTGGCGTCGGGAACTACTCCTTCGGACATTGGCGATGCCATGCAGCATCGGCCCACCTTCGTACCCGCCGAAACCCGCGCCGAGGAGCTCACGGCCGCGGTCAGCCTGATCCGGCAGCGAGGCCGGGATGCCCGCACCGCCAAGGTGATTATCAACCTCACCTATCGCTGCAACAACCACTGCGTCTTCTGCGCGGTTGGCAATCGATTGCCCGTAGACCAGACCCTTGAACACATCATGGGGGTGCTGGATCGCTACGCCGCCCAGGGAGTTGATCTGCTTGACCTCGACGGTGGGGAACCGACCCTCCATCCCGACCTCCTGGAGATCATCGAGTATGCCCGCCAGCGAGGCTTTCGCACCGTAAATGTAACCACCAACGGTCGCCGGCTGGCCTATCCCGAATTCACTCGCAAGCTGCTCGCCTCGGGCATCACTTCCCTGCTTGTCTCAATCCACGGACCAGATGAAAAGGTGCATGATGCCATCACCGGCACCCCGGGGTCCTTCGCCGAGACCATGCAAGGCATCCGCAATATCCTGAAATTCGCAGATAGCAGCCTCGACTTTGGCATCAACACGACCCTGAGTGTGCCCAACTACCAGCGCATTGGGGAACTGGTTGGGGCGCTGGTGACGGTGGGCGTCAAGAAGTTCAACTTCCAGTTTCTCACACCCTTTGGCAGAGCCGCAGCCAATCTGGCCCCGCCTCCCGAGGGAGCCGCTGCCGTCGTCCAGCAGGTCATCGAGGAATATGGTGACCGGGCTCGTTTTCAAGTCATCAACCTTCCCTACTGCTACCTTCCGGGGCTGGAAGACCACGTTGCCCAGGACCTGGGGAAGCTCTCCCGCAATATGGTCTTCGTGACTAAAGAGGAGGTCAACCTGTACGAGTATCTCTCTACCTCCCGCACCTACGGAGAGGAGTGCGGAAGTTGCCTGCACAAAGTCGGCTGCGACGGCAAGTACGATTTCTCGGAGGTGCGCGATTGATCGACATCATCATGGGCTATCAGTGCAACGTCCAGTGTGACTACTGCACCATTACCAAGGAAATGCGGGACAAGAATCTCACCACCGCGCAAATTGCCCGCGCCCTGGAAGATGGGGCTGCAGCCGGCCTGACCAGCGCTGCCTTCGGCGGTGGTGAGCCGACCATGCGCAAGGACCTGGTGAAGCTGGTTGCGCTGGCCAGCAAGATGGGCTACCAGACTGTCAAGATCTCTTCCAATGGACTCATGTACGCCTACCCCGAGTTTGTAGACAAGCTGTTGGATGCCGGGGCGACGCAGTTCAATCTTGCCCTCATGGGATGGAACGCTTCGATGTACGAACGCATCATGGGGCAGGCAAGGTTCTTCGCACTGGTGCAAACTGGCGTCACCAACCTGGTGGCCCGAGATGCCGCCATCGTTGGCGATGTCATTATGAAACGGGATACCTACCAGGATCTGGCCGACACGGTAGAGTTGTGGGCTGAACTGGGCATTGAGCAGTTTGTCTTCTGGCTGATGTCGCTCTCCGACCGCGTGCGGAATGAGAAGGAGCAGCTGGTGCCCGTTTCCACCATGCGGCCATATATGTTCGAGGCCTTTGAGGTTGGCCGGCGCCGGGGCATTGACGTCTTCTCCCGGCACGTACCACCGTGTATGTTGCCGGGCTACCACGACCATGTCTGGGATGTGGCCACAGACCGGGTGCTGGTGGTCACGCCCGAATCCTCGTTCTGGCTCTCGGAGTCACGCATTACAGCCAATACCTTTGTCGAGAAGTGTGACGGATGCACGCTACGGCCCCAATGCATGGGAGTACGCCAGGACTACCTGGAGAATATCGGCGATGGCGAAGTGGAGCCGGCCCAATGAAGATCCTGATCGTCCGCTACATCCGCAATCCCGATAACTACTTCTTCGATCTCTTCGATGCCACCAGCGCCGGGACGCTGCGCGCCGCAGGCCACCAGGCCACCGTAGTAGAGCGAATACTCGCCGCTGGCTTTGATGAAGGTGAGGTGCTGGAGGGACTCTACCAGTTTGCCTCTGAGTTTGCGCCCCAGCTCATCTTTCTAAGCTACGTACCGACCCGCTCTCTCCCCTTGACGCTGGCGCAGCGAACCGGCGCAGTAATTGCTGCTGCGGGCTCCAGCCTGCTGCTGGAAGAGACGGGCATAGACTACGTCCTCTCTGAACCAGATCCTCTGGCGCTACTGCAGTTGGTGGAGATGGTGGAGGGCAAGCGACCGAAATCCAGGGTGGCCGCTCTCGCCTGGCGGGCGGCAGGAACGACCCATCGTTCAAAGATCCCCCTGCACTCCATCTTTGAGATCTTCACTCGGAGTCCCATCGACTACGGCGCCTTCTACCGACTGGGCCCCGGGAAGCCCGTGGAACTGCGCAAGCACGTGGCAGGCGACTGGGGGTGCCCTTATCGCCACGCCGCCCCCGCCACACCCAACTCCGCCAAGACCCCGTCCTTCGTGCCCGCCGGGGGCTGTACATTCTGTACCAGGCCAGCTTGGACTCCCCTCGATTGGGACTTGAAGGGACCTGTGGTGGGACAGCAGATGGACCGGGTCCTTGCCGCATTCCCGGAACCGGCCAAGCTCATCGTCATTGATGAATACGGACTGGCCCACGC
>CALGBT010000438.1 GCA_937884235.1 uncultured Pseudomonadota bacterium | reverse complement strand
GTCGGCGATGGGAGAGGCGCCCAGTGTTGGCGTAATCTCCTGGTATGAATGCTCCGGATTCGCCCTCAGTTCCATGGCAAACGGGGAGGCACTATCGGTTTCAATGCGCAGGACAAGCAGGGTGGCATCGGTTGGACAGGCCAAAGATGCGATGGTCACCCCGGCCGCGTCGGCCCACTGGGAAGTCCACTGTTCCACGGACTGGGCGCAGGGCTGGTTGTTGGCCCGGCAAGGTGTGCTCCAGAAGAGTAGCAGGAGAGCACCGGAGAGGGGCGCAAACCATCTCATCAGAGGAGCCCCAGCAATGATTCAAGCCACAGGCGGACGCCGAGATTAGTCAGGAAGAGATCGGGTGTAACGAAGTTGGCGGGTTCGCCGCCGTTCTCAAGGTAGAGTTCGTCAACGACGAGGAGGCCGGCCCAGGTGGGGTCATCCCACACCATGTATGGCATAGGCGAAGCAAGGCCATCCGCGGGAATCTCAAATTCAGTGCCCGTGAAATGCGGCGCATCAAGTAACTCAGTTTCGCCACTGCAAAGGAACCCGCCGGTCCCTACTGGAGTTCCCGCTTCCCCGACCTCATCGGGGCACTCCCATTCCATGAGAAAATCCTCGGGGCCAACGGGATTGGGGACCCTGAGCAGACGAGGCAGGAAGGTGCGCAGCCCTGCGGGGTGCTGGAAGAAGGTGCCATAGTCCAGGGCGATGGCATCGCCGAGGAAGAGGGTCAGCAGAGCGACAATCTGGCCAGGCTCAAGGTTGGAGATATCGATGGGGATGGTCACCGGCATAAAGCGCATGAGGTCGAGCTTGGCGGCGAACCCCAGGACTGTACCCAATTGGAGAGCGCCACTCTCGGAGAAGGGTACGAACTCACCAGGGGTCTCCATCCGAGCAACAAACGACGCCGTACGGTCGAGGAGTTCCTGGTCAAAAGTGATGGCCAGCAATTCTGGCACCTGGGTGACGAAGTCGACCCGTTCGTTGACGTAGAGCACGGGGCCATCGACCTCGTAGGAAACGGAGAGGGCCTGGTCGCCATCGGCCTCGGTGTCAGGCTGCTCCAGCAGGCCCAGGAGCAAGAACTCCCCGGCTTCTCGCATGTGGCGTTGGCCGTCTTTGAAGAGACTCTCCCCGTCGCTTTCGTGGAGTTGGAAGAAGCGGTCGTCGGAGGCGATGAGCGTGGCCAGGATGTTCAGCACGCTGAGAAGGTCAATGCCCGAATCTCGGGCCCGGAGCGCGCCATACACGGCAGTGAGGAGATCGGTGTGAAAATCCTGGGCGGCGAGCAACTCGGTGAACCAGAGGAAGAAGGCGTTGGAGCTTTGCAGCAGGTAGATGTCCGCCCGGTCGAAGGTCCCCTTCAAGTTGATTACCGGGCGGGTGAAGACGTAGATGGGCACTTGCTCAATAGTCCACGTGAAGTCAGGGTCGTCCAGGCGCTGAAAGTGGCTCTCTGCGGCTGCGAAGCCTTCGTGTAGGAAGAGCATGATCTGGTGTGCCTGCTCCGCCAGGTAGTCGTTCTGGGACTCCGGCTCGGGGATCGGGGCGGTGCCGTCGCCGGCCCCATAGGCACCGAACTGAGTCGGGAGAGTGAGGATCATGGCGAAGAGCTCTGCGGCGCGTACGTATTCAGACAGGCCGGCTCCAAAGATGGCGTCAGGATTGTCGGGGGACAACTCCAGGGCAGCTTCGAAGGCGGCAAGAGCGAAGACCGGCTCAGCGTTGATGAGCCAATAGCGGCCATCGTCGAGGAGTTCGTCGATATTGGGAGGGCGGCGGACCTCAGGTGTTGGCTCCGCATCCACAAGGTCCATGGGCCCAAAGAGATCCTGGGCAGCAATGTCCTGGATGTCCGATGGCAGCACGGGCGGGTCGCTGGTCTTGCTGCCCCCGCACGAGCAAACCGCCAATGCGGTGAGGGTCGAGAGAAGAACTTTCATCGGTCATTCCACTTCGCGTAGGGGGGGGGAGCCACGTCGCCCTTCTGCATGCGCCAGATAATTTCGCCCAGACCG
>CALGBT010000437.1 GCA_937884235.1 uncultured Pseudomonadota bacterium | reverse complement strand
GATCTGCTCGCCGGACACTGAGTAGACATAGTCGTCCATGATGATGGAGCGCTTCACCGTTGAATTTGACTCGGTCCACCAGTTTCCGCAACTGCTGCCCCAATAGTCATTGTACGGCTCGTACATCTTGTGGGGGATGCCGCCCTCGTAGTTGAAGCCATCTTCTACTGTGACGTTGTAGACCATCAGTCCGTTGAAGGTCATTTCGTCGCCGTAGCTGCCGCCACCGCTACCCTCCTCGCAGACGACCATCGGCACCGCCAGCAGGTCCTTGGGCTTGAAGTAGTTGAAGGCGAAGTGGTTGGAGGTGGCGTCTGAAGTGGAGCCCCGAGTGCCGATGACTTCCTTGTGGAGCAGCTTCGGGTCGGTGATGTCCGAAACATCAAGGACCTGTAGCTGAATTCCCTGGAACCAGGCAAAGGAGCCCTGGTCATCGGCATCGTAGCCGATGGTGAGGAGGTGCTCCTTGTCCATGAACTGCATGTAGGTGGAGAATCCCGGGATCTTCAACTCGCCTTTGATTACAGGCAGGGTCGGGTCGGTGAGGTCGATGACGAAGAGTGGGTCCGTCTTTTTGAAGGTGACCACGAAGCCCAGGTCGGTGCCGAAGCGGACGCTGCGGATGTCTTCGGTAGGAGCAATGTTGTCGAGCTGCCCGATGACGGCGAGCTTCCCATCTACCGGCTCGAGAATCGAGATTGTGCTGTGCACGTCCGGGTCAGGCACGTGGCCGTGGGTGGTGGCGATGCGCAGCTTGCCCTGATAGTCACTCATGGCAAACTGGTTGAGGACGCGCCCCTTGACGATACCTGAGCCCACGTAGCCGGTAGTGGGCGAATCCGCCGCCAGGAGGAACTTGTGCAGGGACGTGGCCTGATTGAGCCCCTCCGGCAGCTCCTCGAACCAGGTGGTCTGACCATTGCTGTAGTAATCCCAGCCGCGATAGTGGCGGGTGGCGATGTAGAGCGACTGTTTAGACGCGTAAACCGCACCGGGCTTGGCGATAATGGTGCTGGCCTTCATGGGCGAGAACTCTGTCAGGTCGAATGATGCCACAGAGAGCAGGCTGGAGCCGTCTCCGGTCTGGGAGAGGTAGTAGCCCGAGCAGTCGGTGAGGGGCGACCCCTGGATGGCGGGTTTTCCGTTCTTGTACCAGGTATCCGTGACCTTCGGCAGCCACTCTTCGACCGAGGCTTCCTTGATCTTTGCCGCGTTCTCCGCTGCCAGCTTGGCAAAAGCGGCATCCACTTTTGTGAGGTCGTAGGGCAACGTGTCGTCCTCCCAGTAGCAGTCCCAGAGATACTCTGCGAATTCATCTGGGACGAGCTTCACCGCGGGCATGGGTGGTTCATCAAAGTAGACCACCGTATGGACGAAGTCCTCGACGCGGCGAGAGCTCAGGTAGGAGCCGGAAAAGGAGATTTCCCGCAGTTTCACGGGCTTCTCCTTGTCAGAAATGTCGAGGACCGTGATCTGGAGGTCAGCACCATCGCCGGTGAATTCGCAGTCGTAGCCGTAGGTGCACTCGCTGTAGTACCCGTAGCCGTAGCCCATGGATGAGTAAACCACCGCGATGTCTTTGTGCACGTAGAGGCGCTTCGGGGTGCCGGGCATGGTGGTGGAAGAGATGGTGTGCGACTCTTCTGCGGGCCAGGCGTCGATGATCTTGAATTCGCCATTCACCACCATGTAGATGAATGAACCGTCGTTCTTGAGGAAGTCGGCCTCGTCGACTCCTACCTCCTGGGTGTTGGTAGTGGAGTACTCTGAGGCCCCCTCTTCCTCCTCTCCCGAGGAAACCTCAGCTGCACTGCAGTCAGCGTAGCCGTACTCATCTTCCCAGTAGCAATCGCCCGGATTGAGCAAACGCTGCCGGTTTTCTTCGAGTTGCTTCTCCATGTTGACGATGGCCGCCTCCTGCCACTGGGCTGTGACTTCCTCGCAGTTGGCGGCCGGGGTCAGCGAGTAGAGACCGAGCATGGCGGTCTCTACCGCTGGTTCTTCCCCTTCTTCGTAAGGATGCCGATTTCCGTCCGGGTCAATCCAGTAGCTTCCCGAAGCAGACTTGTTACCATCCTTGCCGGTCTTGGAATCCGTGCTCTCCCCGGCGCCGTTGCCGTCCCTGGAGCAGCCGATGGGGGCGAGCGCCACTGTTGCTGCGGCCAGTAGTATCAGATAACTTCGCATGGTCTTCCTCCCTCCGGTGGCGTCGCTAGATGCATTGCTGTTCTGTACAGATATTATCCATAAGATCCTGCATGAATTCTACGTCCTCTTCGAGAGCCGGGTCCTCAGCACTGAGGGCCAGGTTGATGCCGTTGCAGAAGGTCATGGCATCGTTGAGTTGCGAGATGGCCCCGGTGACATCCATGACTTCCTGGTGGTAGAGGTCGACGGCGGTGCGAATGGCGAGACCGGCGCGCAAGATGCAGAAGTTCCGCTGCATGATGGGGCCGCTGAAATAGGCCATGGGCGAACCGTCGCCGTCTTCTTCGAAGTAGGAGAGGCTGCCGGTGGTGACGATGGTCTCGCCGTACTCAGTGGTGCCGTTGTTGGTCAGCTCGTAGCTGTAGGTTACCTTGGCGAAGTCGAGGTTCTGGAAGGCGGTGAAGATGTTCGGTGCCGTAGAGCCGATCTTGACCATGAGGAGCCCGTTTTTCTTGGAGGCGAAGAGGGTTGAAACGGCTACGCCACCGCCATTGCCCGGGCCGCCGCCCGGAGTACCGTCCGGAGGAGTAACCGAGTACTGGGGCGACGGTCCGAGAAGTACCACTTCGTCCCCGACCTGTTCAAAGTCGAAGCCGTAGATGGATTCCACAAAGAAATCTTTGGGCAGGGTGAAGGAGATCTTCAGGTTGTCGGCAACGGGGGTCAGGAGGTACTCCAGCTCGTGCTGGAAGACGTCCACCATCTTCTCGCCGTCGTCGAGGAAGTAGAAGTTGCCCTTGCCCTGGTTGGCCAATCCGTACATGAGCGAGAACGCAAAGTCGGTGCCCACGCCCAGGGTGGTGATGCCGATGCCCAGGTCGTTGTACTGGGCGGACATGGCGAGGATGGCTTCGGTGCTGGTGTTGCCGGCGCTGGCCAGACCGTCCGAGAGGAACAATACCCGGTGCATGGCCTCGGAGTCGGTGATGCCTTGCATGGCCATTTCGTAGCCTTTGTGGAGGCCGTCGAAGATATTTGTTGACCCACCGGGCTGCAGACCCTCAATGATCTCTTTGATCTCCGGCTTGGCATCATCAGTGACGAGAGTCGGTCCGAGGCGGACGGTGGCGACGGTATCGTAGGCGACGATGGTGAGCTTGTCGTTGCCATCGAGGCTATCGACCATGAGGGTGAGCCCCTGGCGGACGAACTCCAGCTTGCCGGCATCGTTCATGGAGCCGGAAACGTCCACCACCACGACCAGATTGAAGGGACTAGCTTCGATCTCTTCGGGTGAGAGGCCAGAGTTCAGGCCGAGTTGCATGGCGATGAGCGGTTTGTCAACGTCGGGGTCGTAGAAGAGCCCGACAAAGGCGTGCAGCGTTGCCAGCATATCGTAATTGGGTGTAGGCAGGCTTGTGTCGTGTTCATTCAGGAAGCCCTCAATGGGGAAGAAGTCCGAGGAGGGCACTTCGCCCTGGGATACCAACAAGCGGAAATAGCCCACGTCCTGGGCCCCGCCCGGCTTCAGGCCGATGCCGAAGCCGCCGCCGGAGCAGAGGCCGCCGCAGAGGTCATCTTCGCCGATCATCTTGCCGGCGCACTCGGGGGTGCAGCCGGGGACGACGACGCATGCCCCGTCCTGGCAGCTCGTCTGCGACGAGCACCAGCCGCAGCTTCCGCCACAGCCATCGGGCCCGCACTGCTTGCCGTCACAGTCAGGCACGCAGCCCTCTTCGCCGTTGTTGTTGCCGTTGTTGCCGTTGTTCCAGGGAACGTCGGCGGCGGCAGAGGCATCTTCTGAAGGGTACCAGTAGCCTGCGTCGGCAGCGCTCAGGTCGTGCGGTGCGTTGAGCGCATCGGCATACATGGCACCATCAAACTCGCCGTAATAGCCTGACGTGTCGCCGGCAGAGAGGGTATCCTTGGAATTGCTGTAGTGCTTGTCGCCGCCGGGCATGAGGCTGCCGCTCGAGCACGCAGATGTCCATACCCCTGTAACTATCAGCATCAGCGCCACCACTATCGTGCAGCTCGTGGTCCAACTAGCAACGTCGATTCGTTTCCCTTTCATGGTCGTCCCTCCTGGTTGTCGATTCAACTCGGGGGAGGGGTTATTCAAGAAGCGGGCCAACACCCATGTCCGCTGATTTGGCGGGGTTGTGGACCCCCAAACGCAGAAGTGTGAAGCAGAAATTGCCCGTTTCGTAAAGAAAGTTTACGCGTGGGGCTAGTTTTGGCTTTCAGGTGGGTGGGGCGCAAAGGCAGTCTACAGAGGCTGGTGGGCGCAGTTTTGGCTTCGTGGCAGCAACTGGCACCCATGTTGCACGGGGCTTACGTTCGATTGCCAATGACAACAAGGAGGGTTGCTATGAGAAATTGGAAAGAGTGGTGGATGCGAGGGCGGCTGACGGCGGCACTCTGTGCGTGTGCGTTCATTCTATGCCTGGGAACCGGCGGCTGTGATTTCCAGAGCGAAGCGGAGATGCCCCCCGAGGAGGAAGACCTGATTCCGGTTGATCCGCCTGATGAAGTGCCGCCGGATGAGCTTCCCGACGAGGTGCCCGACGAAGTGCCCATCGACGAGATTCCAGAAGTCACGCCGGTGGACCCCACGCCCATGTCCGCCCCGGTCTTTGAACGGGCGGCCTTTGACCCGGCGGGGCGGTATGTGCTGCAGCTCGTGCAGATGTTGGACGGCCGATGCCTGGCGGTAGCTGACGTGGATACCGGTATTGTCGCCCACGATGGCACTTTGTGTGGTTTGCGCTGGATTGAGGTGGGTCCCCATGGCCGAGCCTACCTGCTCTCTGCGGATGGTCACATTGTCACCGAGCTGGACCTTGCTTCTATGAAGAAGGTGAAAGTCTACTCGCTCAACAACGAATTCAGGGTCCTGGACCTGGACCCGGAGTTGGGCACCATGGTGGCCAGCAATCGTCCCGTCCGACTCTTTGACCTGACTCAGTATGAGTGGCGGACCGACGATATGCCGCTGCGTTTTCTGGGGGTTGTGGATCTCACTGCGGGTGTCGTGCATGAGCAGCCCTTCCCCTTTGCCATCCGTTCGGTGGCCTTCTCGCCGGTAGATGGTGCGGTATTGGTGGGGGCTGGCTGGTGGCAGACCAACGGGCTACCGGAGACCCGGGTCTACTGGATGAATCCCACGAGCGGTGTGGTGGAAGACGAGGTTGCCTTCCCCAACTGTGCCGCGGATCTACAGGTGCAGCCGCAAGGCACTCTGCTGCTGATGTCGCCCAACGTTTGCTTCCTGCATGCTGTGACGCTGGCACCGCCGCCCGTCCTGGAAGAGCCGACTGACGAGTGGGAAGATGAATGGGAGGACTGGGAGGATGATGAGGATTGGGACGACTACGATAACGACCCGACCTCCATCGTTGATTTGGCCACCCGCGAGTACGTAGGCAAGCTGCCGGGCTTCGGTCCTCTCGCCCTGTCGCCGGACGGGACGACGGCGGTTGGCTTCAGTCGTCAGCAGGCCTTGATGAAGCAGTGGAACATGTTTCAGCAGGCGCCCCACGGTCTGTTGCTCATCAGGCTGTCGGACCTCTACTGGAAGTTCCTTGAGCACGGCACGGCAGAACCCGATTTCAGCTTTGCGCAAACTGGAGATTTGCTGATTCACGATCGTGAGTCGGGCACTGACCGGCTCCTGAAGATGTCTCTTGAGACGGAGACTGTGACCGAATTCACGGGCCCGCCTGCTGCCCTGAACGAGTCTTCGTTTGGTCCGGGCGGGGAGGTTCTCTATACCGTAGCTGGCGGCGACGTCCGTCGCGTGGAGCTTGCCGCAGGTGCCATCTCCACCATCGTTGTTCCGGCCACGGTCGCGCAGATCTTCGCCTGCCCCCAGGGGGACCTGGTAATTGCCGCCGGGGCTGAGTCAGCTACGCTTTATCTGCTTGATGCCGACGGCGGAACTCTCATCGCCTCCATGGACCTCTAGTCTTCCCTTCGCCGCAAGAGTTCGTTGCCAAAGAGACCTCTAATCCGCTACCGTGTGCTGGCTGGCGAATAGTGGCCGGCCGGGATCCGGAGGCAACAAGCATGAATCGACTGTATGGGATTATCTCTCTCCTGCTGATGACTCTGTCCTTCGGCGGCGGCTCCCCAGTGGCTGCTCAGGAGGTTCAAGAGGGAAGCAAGCGTACCCGGGAGGCATTGGCCAGGCTGGTTCCCGTGCGCGCTGAGGGGTTGTTGGTCTCCTGGCGCGGGAAACGGGTCAACCCGGTGCGGGTTGCCGGTTTCCGGTGGTCTGCTCCTGAGGGCCAGTCGGGATTGGCGGCAGCCGAGGCTTTCCTTGAGGCTTTCCCGGAGTTGCTGTCAGCCCCTTCGAGTTCCCTCGAACTCGCGCGCACGGAATCGGTGCGAGGTCGAACAGTTTTCCGGTTTGGGCAACGCTTTGAGGGCATGGACGTCCTCGGCGCCGAGGTCGTGGTGCAGACTGACGGGCAGGGGGCGGTCCTCTCCATCGCCGACGAATCGGTGAGATTCAAGCTGGCTCCAATTAGTGACATCGGCTATGCCCGAGCGGTGGAGGCGGCGTGGCTGGAGGTAACCGGTCACGTGCCGACAATCGCCATTCCAGAGGGACCCGAGCCAACGGCCTTTGCCCGGAAAGCAGTGCTAGCCCGGGGCGGGACACCCCGACTCGTCTACCGAGTGCTGGTGCCGACCATTCCCATGGTCGAGAAGATTGTCTGCCTGGTGGATGGCGAAACTGGTGAAGTTGTGCAGAAGACCAACGAGGTGATCCGATGAGACTGGCGTTGCAGGTGATGGCTCTCGTCTTGTTGGTCGCTGGGTGCTCGGGCACCGGGACCTCCAGCACGCCCGGTGCTGATACCGATGTCACGGTGGCGGACCTGGTGGCGGGCGGTGCCGACGCGGAGGAGCAGGATCTGGCTCCAGAGGTGCTCCCCGATCTGACCAACCTGGCCAATCTTTTCCCCCACAATCCGGAGAAGGATGAGTGGCAGACGACTACTGTGGTGCTGAAGAACATAGGCCATCCGGAAGGCATGCTCACGGGTCCCTATGTGCAAGCCTTCAACTGTCTGAACGAAGATGGGGGCTGGATGAAGGAGTACGAGGTGCCCCTGGTGGGCCTTGTCCACGCCCAGCTCTGCAACATCAAGCAGACCATCGTGCCCGATGAGGATGGTAGCTACCTCTCGGTTACTTTGCCTGAAGACATCATGGACCCGGATGACTCTTTTGCCGAGTTGATGATGTTCTATCATGTCAATTTCATCCACGATTACTACAAGGATATTCACGGCTACGACGGCATGGATTTCCCCCTGGAGTCATACGATAATCTCATGGCCTATCTCGAAG
>CALGBT010000436.1 GCA_937884235.1 uncultured Pseudomonadota bacterium | reverse complement strand
GTGAGTGAGTTGCCGTCGGTGGGCGGCTATTTGACCCCAACTATGAGCTGATGATCGCTCTGCGGCCGAGTCTGGTGGTCTTGCTGCCCGGTCTCGACGAACATCGGCAGCGGCTGGCTGACTTGAAGTTTGCGACCATTGAGGCGAACCAGGAGAGTGTGCCCGAGATTCTGAAGTCCATTGAGACCCTGGGGGCTACGTGCGGGGCTGCTGAGAGGGCCCAGGAGTTGGTTGCGGAGTTGCGGACGCGACAGGAGGAGATTGCGGGCAAGGTCGTCGGCCTGCCCCGCCCGGGGGTGCTCATCGTCGTCGACCGCGAGATGGGGGCCGGCCGTATCCGGGACCTCTACATTGCAGGACGGGGTACCTTCTATGATGATCTACTGACCACTGCCGGCGGTACTAACGTCTATGACGGGAAGTTGATCCAGTATCCGACTCTTTCGCTGGAAGGTCTTTTGCGCGTCAATCCGCAAGTGATCATCGAGATCGTGCCGCAGCTGCATGAGCGAGAGCTCACTGCGGCCGACATTCGCAAGGACTGGGACCTGGTACCATCCCTCAATGCGGTACAAGAGAATCGAATTCACGTACTGGCCGAATCCTACGCGGCGGTGCCAGGACCACGGTATGTGAAGTTGCTTGAGGACATGGCTCGGGTGATTCATCCTGAGGCTGACTGGGGGCCCCTGTGAGCGAGCCGATTGTCGACGTTCGCGGTCTCTCGTTCGGGTACGGAACGGCCCCGGTCTTGACCGACGTCTCCTGCTCCATCGCCGCTGGCGAGCGATTGGCAATTGTGGGGCCCAACGGTGCGGGGAAGTCGACGTTGATTAAGTGTCTGGTGCGCCTCGTAGCCGGATTCAAAGGCGAAATTCTGGTGCAGGGGCAGCCGCTGGACAGCTACAGCCAGCGCGCCCTGGCCAGGGTGCTCAGCTATGTGCCACAGGCTGACGGTCGCATGTTCTCCTTTACCGTGCGGGACTTTGTGGCCATGGGGCGCTACCCGCATCTCAGTGCCTTCACGGCCCGCCGGGCTCACGACGAAGCGGCCATTGACCGGGCGCTATCCCGAGCCGGCCTCGACGCGCTGGCCAGCCGTCCCATGGACCAACTCAGCGGCGGCGAGCGGCAGCGACTCTTCATCGCTGCGGCCATTGCCCAGGAGGCAGCAGTGTTGCTGCTGGACGAACCCACTACCTTCCTCGACCCGCGCCACCAGCAGGAAGTCGAAGGAGTGTTGGCCAATCTGCACGATGAGTGCAACGTCACCTTGGTATCGGTCACCCACGATTTGAACCGTGCGCTCCGGCATGCCGACCGTGTGCTGGCGCTGCGGGGTGGGCGAGTGCACTACCTGGGGGCTCCCGCCGGACTCCTTGAAGCGGGGCGCCTGGAGGCGCTCTTTGGTCGGACCTTCGCACTCTCGACCCACCCCGATGGTGGGCCAATGATTCTCCCGGATTGAGGCGGTAGATGAATCTCAGCAAGCGAGAGAGCGTGATTCTGCTAGGCCTGTTGGTCGGGGGATTCCTGATTGTTCTGGTTGCCCCCTTTGTGGGCATGCAGGCGATTTCTATCGAGCACGTCCTGGACGGCGCGAAGTTCCCCGTGGACTACGACATCTTCTGGCACGTGCGGGTGCCCCGGGTATTGCTGGCCTGGCTGGCCGGGGCCGCGCTGGCGCTGGCCGGGATGACCTTCCAGTCACTCTTCCGCAATCCCCTGGCGACACCGTTTACCCTGGGCATTGCCAGTGGGGCATCCTTGGGTGCAGCCATTGCCATTCGCTTGGGGTGGACCGTGCTGTGGCTGGGGGTATCGGGAGTTTCCATCGCCGCCTTTGTGGGGGCCCTGGCCTCGGTGCTGCTGGTCTTTGGACTGACTCGACTGCGTCGCGGTTTTTCGTCAGGCACACTGCTATTGGCAGGTGTGGCGGTGGGCTTCTTCTTCTCCAGCGTGATTCTCTTTGTCCAGTACATCTCCAGTTTCTCCGAGAGCTATCGCATTATCCGCTGGCTCATGGGCGGACTCGAAGTCGTGGGCATGGATGCTCCCCTCTCGCTACTCCCCTTTCTCGTGGTTGGTGCGGGGATCATCTTCTATCTGACCCGGGAGCTGAACCTCCTGGCCACGGGGGAGGATATGGCGGCGAGCCGCGGTGTGGATGTGAAGCTTACCCGACAACTGCTCTTCTTTGCCACCTCGTTGCTGGTGGGAGGCGTGGTCGCCCTGTGCGGTCCCATTGGTTTTGTCGGCATGATGTGTCCCCACATCTGCCGTTTGCTGGTTGGTCCCAACCATCGAGTGCTGGCGGTGGCTACGGCCCTCTTCGGTGGACTGTTCTTGACCATCTGCGATACTTTCGCCAGGACGGTCATCGCCCCGGCAGAGATCCCTGTGGGTGTCATCACCGCGTTGCTGGGCGGCCCCTTCTTCCTCTGGCTGCTGGTGCGGGTGCGTTCGGTCTGATCCCTTGAAATCACGCCTCATTGTGCTAATCTTCGCATCCGAGTCGGGGGGAACGTGAACTTCATCCTTGCATTTGTCATCGCCGGCATCCTGCTGGGCCTCTTTGAAGCCGTGCGGTTCGCGCTGTCGGTTTCCTGGGACGGGCCAGCGGTGGTGTTCGCAGCCCTCCATGTTGCCCTGCTGGCAACCCTCGTTGGCACCGTGGTCGGCGTGGTCTTCGCCACCATTCGAGGGGCTGTTCGAACCTTCCTGGGGATGGCAACCCTGATGCCCGTGGTGGTGGCGGCCATGTACTTCGTGGCCTTCACCGTGCCGCCGCTGCAGATTCTTCTGGGCCTGGAGTTCAACAATCCGCTGCTGTTGGCGTTGGTGATGTCCCTGGTCTGCGTCGGTGGGGGGCTGGTGGCCGCCATTGCCGCAGCTGCCACCATGAAACTGGAAGATCATGGCACACCCTGGCGATTTGTCCCCCACCTCTTCCTTGCCTTGGGCATGGTCGGTTTCTACTTCTGGTTTCGAGACGACGTCAAGCTCGTGGGCTCGACTCTGCTGCGCCCTGGGCTGATTCTCTTCCATCTCGGCATCTTCACCGGAGCGGGCCTGGCGAAGTGGGGCTTGTCGGCCAACCGGTGGTTCGCGGCGCGCTACCGCTGGGCGCTGGTGCTGGCGCTGGTTGTCCTGCTCAATGTGGTGATGGTTTTTACGCCGCAATGGCATCCTCGCTACAGCCTGGCCCTGGAGCAGCGCGCACCGCTGGCGAACCGCAGTATCGCATTGCTGGCATCGGTAACGGATCTGGACGGCGATGGCTTCTCGGCATGGCTGGGAGAGGGCGATTGCGCACCACAGGACGTTGCCATCCATCCGGCAGCCCTGGATATTCCGGAAAATGGCATCGACGAGAACTGCGATGGTAAAGATGCTGAGCATACTGACTTTGCTTTGCGCCAACCTCAGGCCTATCGTCCCTTTGCCCCGCTTCGCCGCCCCTATAATCTGCTCCTGATCACCGTCGATGCGCTGCGCAAGGACCATGTGGGGGCCTACGGCTACGAGCGCGATACTACCCCGGAGATTGATAGCTTCGCAGCCCGCTCAGTGCTCTTTCGGAACTCCTTCTCGGCGACCCCCAACACGCTCTATTCGCTCACCGCGTTGCTCTACGGATTGCCTATCTCCGTTATCGACTGGGACCGTCCGACGGCCAAACGCATTGCCATCCCCAAGGGTCTGCAGTCCCTGGCCGGCGTGCTGCAGAGCAACGACTTCAACACCATCGCGGTGCTGGATTGCTTTCGAGCTTTCAAGCCATTCTTTGGTCATGCCCGGGGATTTGAGATCTTCGACCGGACCTCAGTCTGCGTGAACACCTTCCGGGTCAAGGCCAAAAAGGCCGATGAGCGCACCGATGCCGTCATCAGCCACTTGCGTCAATTGGAAGACGACGACGGGCGCTTCTTCCTGTGGGTCCACTACCTCGAACCCCACGGACCCTACACACAGCCCCCTGGTACCGAACCATTTGGTAGCGATGAGATTGACAAGTACGACACGGTGATTCGCTGGACGGACCAGGAAATCGGCCGGTTGTTCGACTACTTGGACGCGAGTGGGTTGGCCGAGAATACAGTGGTGGTTCTTACCGGTGACCACGGCGAGGAATTCGATGAGCATGGCGGGACCCACCACGGCAAGACGCTCTACACGGAATCTGTGGGGGTGCCAATCATCATTCATGTGCCTGGTCTACCGTCCGGTGTGCGGCAGGAGCCGGTGGGTCACTTGGATTTCATGCCGACGGTGTTGGACTTGATGGGGGTCCACGAGCAGGAGTGGCCGCGCCTGTACGGCCGGAATCTGCTGCCGCTGCTCATGGGAAAGGCCTGGGATGAAGCCAACTTCGTTTATGCGATGAACACTACGAAGCGCCGGTTCGACCGTCTTGATCTGGCCATCTACCAGCCTCCTTATGCGTTGATTCGCCGGTCCCAGAAGAAGTCCTATGAGTATTACAATCTGACTGATGACTACCTGCAGCAGAGGGACCTCTATGACCCCGATGATCCGGGGCTGGCTGTGCTGCGCGAGTTGCTGGAGCAGGCTGCCTATGCGCTAGGGGAAGAGACGGCCCGGAGGCCTGAGGCCGGAGCACCGGACAAGGCGAAGGCCGCGGCAAAGACTAAGGCCGCGGCAAAGACTAAGCTATAGGGCTAGTTCGTAGGCAGTTGTTGGAGTGCCGACCGGTCCTGCGGGGCCGAGGCTCAGGGCGTGGAAGGCTGGCTTGTTGTGCTCGCCGAGCAGGAGGAAATCCCCTTGCGGGCGAACGTTGATAAGTGCGGCGGCCAGGGGTTGCTCCACCAACAGCGCCACGGTGCCGCTGTCTGGAATGTGATAGAGGTTCTCTTCGTGGAGCACGTAGATGGACGAAGTGCCCGCCTGCCAGGCATAGGCATCCAGGGTCAGTGCCTCACCTGAGACCTGCTGACGGCTGAGGGTCAGCAGGTTGACCCGACTGAGACCACCCGTGGGATTGCCCCAGGCATCAAGGCCGGCATCGTAGGCATACAGATACTTCCCATCCGGCGAGACGGTGTAGGCAGGTACCTGGCTGCCCCAATCCAGGACGTCCCAGGAGAGAGTCTCCAGGTCGATGAAGATGAGTCCGAAATCTTTCCACTGTTTGAAGTAGTCCCAGTCCGCTTCCATGGTTTCTTTGGTCGTGAAGCCGATGGCCATCTGTCGCTTCTCTGACATGGCCACGGGTCCGAATCCGGGCAGGTTCTCGATGAACGCACGCTCTTCGAGGTCAATGACCGAAATGGGGTCCTGGTTCACCGGTTCCACGGGTTCCGGGATTAGTTTGTCCTGCTGCCAGATCTGACACGATACGGGCCCCAGCAGGGCCAGCATCGCGGTGGGGGCGATTACCACTTCATCCGCACAGTTGTTGAAGACCAGTTTGTCAGTGAATTGCCGTGTATCGACGGAGTAGAAGAGCATGTGGCTCTTATTGATGGATTCGACATCGTTGTACTGGAATGAGTAGGTGAAGATCGGGTCGAAGAAGACGGGGTCAAAATCCAGGTCGCGGATGGCGTGGGAGAATAGTGCGACCCAGTACTCGCCAGTGGCAAGGTTGACGAATCCTGCTTCGCACATCGATGCCCCAGCCGGCGTGCCAAAGGAGGGTGGGGGAACGCAGCCTTCGACCTCGGAGAAATCGGCATCTTCGGAATCGTTGGTGGGGAGATTGGTGAGGACCGCGTGGGACCCGTCAGGGGTCACGTCGACGACGGAGAAGGGACGGTCGAAGTAGACTGCCTTAGTGATGCCATAGGTTTCCAGGTCGAGGACTTGCAGGCGGGTGCCCGTCTCGTTGAGGAGCAGTGCGCGTTTGCCATCGGGAGTGAAGTTCATGCGCGCCACATCCTGCACCTGGGGAATACATCTGGCAGTGCCACCAGGGATGGGCTGGACGTTGAGGACCAGTCCTGGGGTTTCGAATCCTTGCGCCGGGCCGGGACGAGGAACCATCATCAGGACGTTGTTGCCATCAGGAGAGATAATGAGGCTCTCGTATTCGAGGGCGTAGACCCATTCGTATTCTTTTGGCGGTGGGAGGCCTTCAGGATCTTCCCCTTCCACGAACTGAGTGTCACCTTCGCTAAGGACGTCATACTCGGATTCCTCGACGGTGACTTTGTATTTGCCGGCTCCCCGACCTCGGTCCTGTCGACCGCTGGTCTTCTGGTTATTCGAGTATCCGCCGCCGTTGGGTGACTCGGTGCCCCCGTCGCAGGCCAGCAGAGATGTCGACATTGCCCATGCCAGCAAGGCGCAGGCAAAGCTCTTGCCAATGATTCGTAGCCGGTTACCCCAGTCCTCTATCATCTGCTTCCCCCCACGTCTCTGTTTGAATGGCGAAGCCCTTTAGTAACCAAGAAACGTGCCAGTGGGCAAAGCCGCACTGCGCCTTGAAGGCGGTCGCTGACCCCTGACAGCGCAGCCAGAGTACGGGAAGATTATTCCCGCCAGAGCGGGCCTCGTTGCGCAATGTTTGAGGGGGGGGGCAGGGCCGATTCGCTTGGTACGCTTTCTGCATCGTACGAACCCCGCCACAAACGACTTGCCTTCGGGGGTAACCATGAGACTGACGATACTTTTCGTCACCGCGCTGTTGTGCTCCGGCTGTATGGGATGCATTGACCTCTGGCTGGGGGATAGAGATGATGACCAGTCCTGGCGGTGGAGCTATGAGGTCAGGGAAGAGGACCCCTGGTGGGATGATTGGGAAGACGAACCCGAGGCGAGAGAGGTGACTGTCCTCTGCACTGCCGCGGGACTTTGGCTCGACGGCGAATTGCTGGTCTCCTCGGACCCGGGGAAGGAGGCTTCGGGGAAGTGCCAGGACTATGTCCTCGACATTACAGGCCTCGGTGGGTCCTTTGAAGCATGTTGCGAAAACGCCTGCTGTACCTGGGACCCTCCCAGCCGGAACCTTCCCAACGGCAAGTGTTACAACTCCACTGACTGTGGCGCCGGGTTGGGGTGCTTCGAGAACCCAGACCGACCATACTCGCAGTATGGCATCTGTCGACTGGCTGCCGAGGGCGAACCCTGTGGCGCACCCGAGTTCGTCGGGTGCGATGCGGGATTCTACTGTGGCTGGGACGACATCTGCTACAAGACCTCCCTGAACGAAGGCGACCTTTGCCCCGCCGGCGACGAAGCTTGCCAGTGGCCGCAGCACTGCGTCTGCACGAAGGCCACCGATTGTCACTGCTATGATGGCTCGCTTGGTGATCCGTGCAATTCAGATACTTGCGAGCCGGGTCTCTACTGCGATGACTACCCCCTCCAGTCTGGGCGCATTGCTGGACCGGGCAGCTGCTTCTCCGGAGTCAAGGGCGACCCGTGTAGTGCCAGCTGGCAGTGTGACTCGCCGTTCTCTTGCCCGGATGGCGGCGCCGCCACGAAATGTTCCCTCATTCTGGGAATGGGCGAGGATTGCACTGAAGCCTCCACCGACCCTCTGGTCTTCTGCGCCA
>CALGBT010000435.1 GCA_937884235.1 uncultured Pseudomonadota bacterium | reverse complement strand
GCCGGGAGTGCGGGCGGGCGTTCAGGTTTGGGGGGCGGGACCCACGGGACGTCGCCTCATGAGGCAGCTAGCGGCAGCTGGGATTCCCATTGTCCGGATCTATGATTTCGCAAAGCGCCTCTTGGGTAGAGAGCTTTTCGGTGCGCCCGTAGTTTCTCTATACGACCTCCCGGCGCACCCCAGCCCCATCTGCCTGGTGGCCCTTGGACGGCGCCCGGCCAAAGAGCGGGTAAGGGAGTTCATGGGGCACCACCAGTTGAAATGCTGGGAGCACTTCCTCTTCGTCTCCTGACGGTCGTCGAAAGAAAAGGGCTCCCCCCCCTTGACTCCCTCACGGGGAGTTCCTATCTCTGTTTTGAGCGGGTGGAAGGGCAGGCGGTGCGGTTGGCCGTGGTGTGACGGAGCTTTTCCCTTGCCCATTGAAATCTGCTTTTTTCAAACGTGTGGCTGGGGATGAAGGCCAGAGCATTCCCGGTTGCCGTGCAGGCCTCGCGGCCTGGTTTTCATGGTTTCTTCTCCTTCCTACTTCAACGTGCCCGGCTGCATTTGCAGCCGGGCATTGTTGATTTAAGGGCAAACCCTGCCTAGGCTTTGCGTTCAACAGAAGGAGACCATGGTTGTGCTCGACCCGCCGCTTGATGTGACCTTTCCGCCACTGCTGGAAGCAGAATTGGTGCAGCGCAGGAATCGTTTCGTAGTGCTCGCCTGTTGGCCCGATGGGTCAATCGTAGAAGCCCATACGAATAATACCGGGACGATGCGAACGTGTAGTGACCCGGGAAGTCGGATTTGGCTGTCAAAATCGGACAATCCGAGCAGAAAGCTAAAGTATTCTCTAGTGCTGATTGAGGCCTCTTCAGGTGGCCTTGTTGGCGTTGACACGGCCATGCCCGGCAAGCTCTTTGTGGCGGCGCTGGCGCGCCGTGGGCTGGCGGGGCTCGAGGACTATCGACTACGGCGGACCGAGGTTACCGTGGCCCCAGGTTCTCGTCTTGACGTTGAGTTGGAGGGGCCTCGGCCGGCTTTTGTGGAGTTGAAGAATGTGACTTTGGTGGAGAATGGTAGGCTCTACTTTCCGGACGCAGTGACGGCGCGTGGGGCAAGGCACCTGCAGGAGTTGACACGGCTGAAGGCGGCGGGCATGGCTGATGCGTTTGCGGTGTTCGTGGTGCAACGTCCAGGTGGTGAAGGGCTATCCCCGGCAGACCACATTGATCCCCATTTCGGCGCGGTTTTGCGGGACGCGGTGCGGCAGGGGGTTGTGCCTCTGGCCTATCGAGCGGCAGTCAGCTGCGAGGGCGCCAGGATTGTCGAGTCGATCCCAGTAATCCTCTAGCCAGCACCCCACTCGATACGCAGCCGGTATGGCCACGGCCCGTAGTCGGTCTGGGGATCTTTCCCCCGGACCTCGATGATGAACAGCTTCTGCACGTTGGTGTTGGCTGGGTCGGGGCAGGGGCTCGTAACGTGACAGTAGACTTCGTCGGAGCCAGCTTGGGCGGCGTTGAGAGTGGTTAGATACTGGTACGAGTTTCCGGCAGGTTTGTAGATGTGCACCAGTAGATCGTAGTCCGCCTGGGGGTGCGGTACGTCCAGGAGCACCCGTATCTGCTTTCCGCTAGCGTGGTAGAAGTCGGCATCACCCTGGGTGGCTATCATGCCTGCGAGGCTCCGGCTCCAGCCGTTGGCGGAGTTGTATTTGTCCAGAAATCCACGCAGGTGAAAGGCTCTGGAATCGGATATGGGCTGTGTCGAGGCACTGGCGACGAAGGGCACGGCCCGCTTGTCATTTGGCTCGTACGGGTCGAAAGACCCGGTGCGATAGCGGGCCCCTCCCAGGGCCTCGATAGTGCCATAAGAGAGGGTGCGCCCGAACTCATAGGTATCCTCTCCCAGGGTCACACAATTCACCGAGGCGTTTTCTGAGCCGATATAGAGAATGTCCAGGCGACCGTCGCGGTTGAGGTCGCCGATGACGGGAGGCTGAGCTGGCGTGGCCAGCGGGTAGCCATCCATGTCTGCTCCGCCATGCGTGATGGAGATGCCGCTGCCGGTGCCGCGAATGACCTCATAGAGGCCGTGTCCGTCGAGGTCCAGAGTCGCTCCGCCACGGTCGTGCAATAGCCCGCCCTGAAGCAACTCGCCGGCATCGTTCACCGCGGCCAGGAGCGGACTTGCAGGCCAGCTGCCGGCCCCTAATGCCGCGGTTCCGTCCAGATTCCAGGCCAGCCCCACAGCCGGGCCGTCACTGTGACCGAGACTATGGAAGATCTCGGCATCACCGTCGTTGTCGGTATCTGCAATCAGGGGGCTGGGGCCGCCGGCATAGGCGGTCTCCTTGTCGGGGATAACGAACTGGGTAGCCGGGTCGTTGACCAGCAATCCGGTTACTGGGTTGTAGACCAGGAGATAGCCCAGGCACGACGGAGCCCCCACCGAGTTGCACGTGTAGTAGCCGGTGGCCACGACGACCTCGGCGATGCCGTCACCGTCCAGGTCGACGATTCCCGGCACGTCGGAGCCGAAGTAGGAGCCGGCTGGGGGAGAGATATTGTGGAGTGCCTTGGCCCCGCCGCTACCGTTGCGCAGGATGATTCCCAACTTGCCAGCGGCGGGCGTGACGACGTCGACAATGCCGTCGTTATCGAGGTCGAATACAGCTCCGGCGCGCCAGCCCGTCCCGGAAATCTTATGGGATTCCAGCTGCGTTCCCGTCTTGCCATTCAGAATACGGACCTGGCCCGATTCGGCGAGGACCACATCCATGGTTCCGTCGAGATTGATATCAGCCAGCATCGGATGGGAGTACTGAACATAGGCTGTGGCTTGCCAGAGCAGGGAGCCGGTGGCAGTGAGGACCCGCACCATGCCGGCCCCCTGAACTACCACTTCGAGGGGGTTGGTGCCATCCATCTGGGCGGCCACCACGTAGCCCGAGGTGACGCCCACGTAGACGGGCCAGGCTCCTGCGCAATCCTTGGGACAGTGAAAGTCCGCCACCGCCACGTCGCAGTTGTTGAGCACGCCATCACAGAGTTCTTCTGCCCCGGGATAGACCACTGCGCTGGAGTCGTTGCAGTCATCGGGTATCAGAGCGTAGCCGGCCGGCGCGGTATCACCGATGCCGTCGCCGTTGCCATCGAGAAGGCAGTCCCCCAGGCCGGGCGTGCCCGCGGCACCGTGACCGTCACCATCAAGGTCAACGTAGACTGTCACCTGCTCCAGCCCGTCGTCGGGGATACCGTCGCAGTCGTCGTCAATTTCGTTGCACAGCTCTGGTGACGAAGGGCTGATAGCACCATTGAAATCGTTGCAATCGGTGCCTGCTTCCACGTATCCCTCCGGGGCGACGCAAGACTCAGTTTTGTCGTTGGGAGTGCCGAAGCCGTCGCTATCGTTGTCTTTGTAGAAGACCGCCTTGGTCCCCTCGTCCACCTGGCCGTTGCAGTTATCATCTGCGCCATTGCAGACTTCCATGGCAGAGGGATAAACGGCTTCGTCTTTGTCGTCGCAGTCACCGGGGAGATTGGCTGAATATGGCGGCGAGGCGCCGCAGAGGCATTGTGAGAGACCAGCAACACCGTAGCCATCCCCATCGCTGTCGTAGTACCACTGACCGCATCCCAGGGCCCCAGCTTCATCGACGGCATCGTCGCAGTCGTTGTCTTTGCCGTCGCACTGCTCTGTGCCCCCTGGCTTGGCGCCAGCTTCCTGGTCATTGCAATCACCCGCCTGGGCAGCATAGCCGCCAGGCTTCCCGCACAAACAGATGGATTCGCCGGTGCCATAGCCGTCCTGGTCCTGGTCGACAAAGAGTTCGTTGCAACCCAGTGAGTCCTCCTCGTCAACGGCACCATCACAGTTGTCGTCTTTGCCGTTACACCATTCGTTGGCCCCGGGATGAATCGAGGAGTTATTGTCGTCGCAATCGCCCGGCTCTAGCGCCGAGTAGGGCGGGGCGGGCGTGCAGAGGCACTTGCTTGAAATGGCCAGGCCGTAGTTGTCGCCGTCTGCGGAGTAGTAGTAGAGGGTGCAGCCCTCGGCCCCCGCTTCGTCCAGCAGATCGTTGCAGTTGTTGTCCTTGCCGTCGCAGACCTCGGTGGCGCCGGAGTGAATTTCCGGGTCGAAGGGCTTGCAGTCGGTGACATCACCCTCGCCGTCACCATCGTCATCGTTGTCGCACGCATTGCCCAGTCCGTCGCCATCAGTATCCAGCTGTTCGGGATTGGCCAACAGCGGGCAGTTGTCTGCGGTGTCGAGGATGCCATCGCCATCGTCATCGTCATCGATACAGTCGGACGACCCGTCGCTGTCGAGGTCTCCGAAACCTTCGTCGGCGATGCCGTTGCAATTGTTGTCTTTGCCGTCGCAGCTCTCTGTGGCACCGTGATGGACGGCCGGGTCCTGGGGCGCGCAGTCAGTATTGTCTGGGTCGAGGTCGCCATCCTTATCATCTTCGCAGGCATCGCCGATACCATCGTTGTCCTGGTCGGTCTGGGACGGATTGGCGGTGACCGGGCAGTTGTCAGAAAGGTCCGGGGTTCCGTCGTTGTCGTCGTCATCGTCCATGCAGTCCGCAGTGCCGTCGCTGTCGAGGTCAGGGAAGCCCTCGTCAATGGTCTCGTCGCAATCATCATCGAGGCCGTTGCACATCTCGGTAGCTTTGTGACCCACGGAGGCGTCAAGGGGGGCACAGTCGGTCTCGTCGGGGTCGAGGTCACCATCTTTGTCAGGGTCGCAGGCGTCCCCTTGGTAGTCGAGGTCCAGGTTCTCCTGCCCCGGGTTGGGTGTCTCGGCGCAATTGTCGTCGCCATTGTTCACCCCGTCCCCGTCCATGTCTTCGTCGAGGCAGTCGGGGATGGTGTCCCCATCGAGGTCGCCAAATCCTTCATCGATGACGCTGTTGCAGTTATTGTCCTGGCCGTCGCAAATCTCGGCCATGGGGGCTACGCCGAGGCACTGGATGGCCCCTTCCACGCAAGCCTCGACGCCGGGGCAACTGCCAAACTCGTTGGTTATCTCACACGGCCCCCCGCCGGTGCCTTCGTCCACCAGACCGTCGCAATTGTCGTCCACTGCGTTGCAGACTTCGGCAGTTGGCACGGCAGCATCACAAACCGTCAAATCACCATCCAGGCAGGTCCTTTCACCGAAGCAGGTTCCCCACTGGTTGGCGTCATAGCAGACCGTTGTCAGGAGAGTGCCGACATACTTCTTCGGGCACCCGCATTCCCCGGACTCTGGCCGGCAGAGCGGGGCCGAGGTGCCGTCGGGTAGGGGGGTCGCCTGGCAGAGGTAGCCAGTGGGGCAGACATTGTCATCAGAGCAGGGTTCGGCGCAGAAGTAGCCAGCTCCCGAGAAGTCCAGGCAGAGGGCCTGGGAAGCTGCGCTTTGCTGGCACTCCTGGTCGGCGTTGCAGGGCCGGCAGAGCGGTCCGAATTGGGGCAGGCAGAGATAGGTCAGGTCGGGCCCGGCGCCGGCCTGCGTGCATTCCCAGCCGGCGGGGCAATCTTCGATGCAGGCGCTGGTGCAGACAAAACCGTCCATGGTTTCGATGCAGAAGCCGGAGTCACAATCGGTGTTGTCGCTACAGGGCCAGAGGAAACCACCCTCTTCCGGGGCGACTTCCACGGCAACCAGATCGACGGGGGCCAGCTCCTCAAACAGATCAGGGGCCGACAAGTCGGCAAGCCCGTTGGCATCGGATTGACTGGGAATGACGTCGATGGTGACAGGCAGGGCCGCACCGCCGCCGCACGCAGCAGCGGTCAGGGTCAAGGCGGCCAGCCAGGCGCAAAAGAATCGATATGTGATAGTCACGGTGGACCTCCTCGGGGCAGTGTTGTTTCCTTCCGTCCATCCTACTGTGCTGGCACATCGACAGTCAACTCCAGCTGATGTATACTCGCGGCCTACCGGGGACTTGGTTGAGGGAGTGACGGGGTTGCTCCCGGGAGGGGTTATGACCAGTGGAATGCAACTCTGGGCCGCCGTCTTGTCGACCTTCTTGCTGCTGCCGGGTTGCCCGGCCAGCGGTGACGGCGAGTATCAGTCCTGTGTGGCCCAGTGTCAGGGGCGGGAGTGTGGCGACGACGGTTGCGGGGGGACCTGCGGGCAATGTTCTGGTGCGACCGTTTGTGGCAGCGACGGGAAGTGTTCTGCAGAAATGGACGCTGCCACCAAGCCGGAGGTGGAGGTCAGCCAATTCGAAATCGTGATTCCGGATGGCTCCGTCGAGAAGATCTGTCAATCTCTGTACGTGCAGTTTCAGGGCGTGCTGGTGGCTGGCTCGACGTGCGAGAAGGTCCTTGATTGCCGAGTTACAATCGCTGCGGGAGACCCCTGTCACTGTGCTCTTTTTGCCAGTGACGTGGCCGCGACCGGGCACCTCGCTGCCCTGGAGGCGGAGTATGTAGACCGCGGTTGTGCTGCGCGAGAGATGTGTGACCCCTGTCCCTGGGCGGAGGTGCCGGTATGCAACCACGGTGTCTGTGCCCCGACGCAGCCCTCCTGCCCCGAGGTCGAAGGGCAGTACTACCAGGCCCTGCTATTGGCGCAGCAATGCACCAGCGATGAGCAATGCACAGGGCGGGTAGCCGGCAGTCTGGACTGCGATTGTGAGGTGCCCGTGAACGGGACTGCCTGGACCGGGTACTTTGGGTTGGCTCACGAATTCTGGAAGAGCTCGGACTGTGGGGTGCAGCTAGACTGTTCCTGTGTGGAATTGGGCGAGGTCGGGTGCCTGGAAGGGGTTTGTGGTGTTGTTGAGTAGTGATAAGGGTACCGCAGAACCATACTTGAGCTTACGCCAGCACTCGCGTATACTTCCGCCCAGTTGAACGACTCTAGACGACGACAACATATCGGGCGGTACCAGATGAAAGTCGGGATATCTGTGGCCATGATTCTCTGTTTCTGCTGGGGCTGTAGCAATCCTGCGGGAACGGTGGAAGAGGACCAGACTGACACACAGGGCAGGGCAGAGGTTCTTCTCGAAATTGCGGATGAGCAAGTATTCCCGGACTTGGAGCTACGCGTGGAGGAAACTCGGGAAGGGTGCGAATTGCCAGACTGCGTTGAGGTTATCGATGGGGGGCAGGATTCGCTGGACCTGGTGGAGGAAGGAGGTTTCGGCTGGCCTTGTCTGGAGAACGTCGATTGTCTCTCCGGCTATTGTCTCAACGTGGGCACCGAGAAGGTCTGTACAATCAGTTGCATCGACGAATGTCCTGACGGTTGGTCCTGCGAGCAGGACGGCAACTCGTTGCCTGATATCTTCTTCGTCTGCGCCCCAACCGGAGTGACCTACTGCAGTCCCTGCCTCAACAATAGCGAATGCATGTTGGGGGCCATCGATATTGGTAGTGCCTGTGTGGACCTGGGGGATGCGGGAGCTTTTTGCGGCGGTGCCTGTGCCGCCGATGAGGATTGCCCGGACGGGGCCGGCTGTGCCCAGTGGCCGACCCTGCAGGGGCCCACTCGTTGGCAGTGCATGCC
>CALGBT010000434.1 GCA_937884235.1 uncultured Pseudomonadota bacterium | reverse complement strand
GTACTGCACCGAGAAGCCCTTGAGGAGCGGTGAGTTCCCCTCTTCGTCGGGGATCATGATGAACTCAACTTGAAGGTACTTGCCCTCAAGTCCCGGAATCGCCGTCAAGTCCATGGGGAAGACGTTGGGCGGATAGGGGCCATAGGGGCCTTGCCAGGGAACGCCCGAGAGTGATGAGACCGTATCGGCGGCGCGCAGTCGAATCTTAATGACGCTGTCGCCGTTGGTGGTGACATCTACATTGAGCACCGTCCAGAAGGTGTTGCCGGAGGGGGACCCAGGCACGATGTGCTGGTAGTAGCCCTGAGGGGCGGTATAGGAGTGCAGGGAGTAGCCGGTCATGTCACTGTATGTATAGGGCGCGCTGCCAACTGCGTGTTCAAGGACGATGTTGTTGTTGGCCGGGTCGATCTTCGTGGCGCTGGAAGAGGACTGGTTGACGGCCCAGATAAAGCCATCGAAGTCAACTGCCATGCCAACCGGGAAGCGGCCTCCCCCGAGGTTAATGTAGGCGAGGGTTTGCATGGTATCGCCATTGACAACGGCCACCTGATTTGACTGATCGTTGGCAACGTATACCAACCCATTTTGCGCTGCGGCGATGCCGCGGGGACGGGCGTGGACACCGGCTGCGGCCCAGGTGTTGTTGGAGGGGTCGAAGCGGTAGGCGACATGCCAGCAGCAGCAGTTGCCGATCCAGACGCGGTCCTTGGAGTCGACGGTGATTCCGTATGGCTGCAGGCAGCCCAGCGGGCTACTGAAGTTGCTCACCTGAGAAGTATTGGGGTCGACGCGGACCAGCATGTTGGTGCCTCGCCCGGAGATCCAGATAATGCCGGTGCTGTCAATTGCCAGACCGTAGGGATTGGTGCCAATAGAGATCTGTTGGACGACATGGCCATCATCGGGATGGAGGCGGCGAATAATCTTGCCGTACCACTCGCCGATCCAGGCGTGGTTGTCCTTGTCCACTCCGGCTGCTCGCTGGCAGCTGCCGCCCGGGTAGCCGATGAAGCGAACGCACTCGTCGGCCCCTTTGGGCAGCATTTCGCCGCCGCTGATGATGCCGTCACCGTTGTCATCCCGGGAGGTTTGAATGAGACCGTCCTGGTTCTTGTCGATGCAGTTGTTTTCGTAGACGTGAATCTTCGAGACACCGCCGTCGGAGCGACAGGCCACCCAGACATCACCGTAGAGATCCACCGAGGTGCGGGAGGGGTTGTTGCAAACCGTGTAGCGCCCGGTTTCTTTCCCCGTGATGGTGTCAAGTTTGGAGACTGTCCCGGCACCTGAGTTGGCGATCCAGATGAAGGCCAGGCTAACCGATTCATCGTCCAGTTCCAGGAAGCCGTCGGGAGTTTCGGAAACTGCGCTGGCGTTTTCGTCGTCAATGGTAAACCCTTCGCTCCCAACCGGCCCGATCTCTACTTCGTTGCAAGATGGGTCGCAGTTGCCGCAGGTGGAGGAGACTCCCTCGTCAATCTGCCCGTCGCAGTTATTGTCGATGTTGTCACAGAGTTCGTTGACGTTGGGGTGGATGGCCGGGTCTTCCTCGTTGCAATCACCCACATTGAGGGTTGTGTAGACGTCATTGGGCCAGCAGATGCAGGATGGGGCACCGGCACCATAAGCGTCGTTATCCTTATCCATGAAGTAGTCTTTGCAGCCGAGGGCATCGGTGTTGTCGGTGATTCCGTCGCAGTCATCGTCCTGGTTGTTGCAGACCTCAGTGCCGTCAGGGTTGATGGCCCAGGTAGAGTCGTCGCAGTCACCGGGCTGGGCGGCCGAGTACTCGTCGGTGGGGGCGCAGAGGCACTGGGACTTGTTGGCCATACCCCAGCCGTCGTCGTCTTTGTCTTTGAAGAAGGGTAGGCAACCGCCGGAATCCGGTTCGTCAGACAGGGAGTTGCAGTCGTTGTCTTTGCCGTCGCAGATTTCTTTGGCGGCATGGTTGACGGTGGGGTCAAGGGGGGCGCAGTCGATGACGTCGGGGTCATCGTCGTTGTCATCGTCGTTGTCGATACAGTCAGCTTCGCCGTCAAGGTCGGTATTCGGGAACCCTTCGTCCACCTTGTTATTGCAGTTGTTGTCGCTGCCATCGCAGATTTCAAGTGCCTTGCTGGAGGCGACGGGATTGAGTGGGGCGCAGTCGGTCACGTCGGGATCCCCATCGTCATCATCGTCGCTGTCGATGCAGTTGGCCTGGCCATCCTGGTCAAAGTCAGCGAAGCCTTCGTCAACCTGAGTGTTGCAGTTGTTGTCCACCCCGTCGCAGGCTTCGAAAGCGAAGCTGTGGACCTTGGGGTCGAAGGGGGAGCAGTCTGTCTGGTCGGGGTCGCCATCATCATCGGAGTCAACGTCTACGCAATCGGCGATGCCATCGCCGTCCTTGTCCTGGAATCCCTCGTCGACTTTGTTGTTGCAGTCGTTGTCAAGGCCATCGCAGGCTTCCTGAGCGCCATTGTAGACGTTGGGGTTGAGGGGGTCACAGTCGGTTTCGTCGGGGTCGTCGTCATTGTCATCGTCTGGGTCGACGCAATCCCCGAGGCCGTCCTCGTCCTCATCAGGATAGCCTTCATCGACCTGGGAGTTGCAGTTATTGTCCAGTCCGTCGCAAATCTCTACGGCCCCGTGATGGGCATCTGGATTGAGGGGGTAGCAGTCGTTGTCGTCGGGGTCGCCGTCGTCGTCATCATCGACGTCGCAGGCGTCACCCTCACCATCTTCATCGAGATCGACTTGGTCTGGGTTGGCGTCTTCCGGGCAGTTATCTTCTTCGTCCAGCAGGGAATCGTTGTCGTCATCGGGGTCGACGCAGTTTGCCTCGCCGTCCCCATCGGCATCGGGGAAGCCGTCATCGATTTCGCCGTTGCACTCGTTGTCGATGCCGTCGCAGGTCTCTGGCTCGGGAATGAGGGCGTCGCAGGGGGACCAGCCCGTCGCTCCCTGGCAGACTTTCTGGCCTTCGCAAGTGCCAAACTCGTTGCTGGTCTCGCAGTCACGTAATTCGCCCTGATTACCTGCCCTGCAACTGCAACTGCCGGTTATCGGAGTGCATTGCTTGACGGAGTTGCCCTCCAGGGAGAGGGCTTTGTTGCAAGCGTAGCTGAGCGGGCAATCACTGTCTACAGAGCAGCTCATGCCACAGAAGTTACCTTCGCCCGGGACAGTGATGCAGTGGTCATCACCATCGCCGCAGTCGGTGTCCCCGGTACATTCGGCACAAAGTGAGAAGTACTGTGGGACGCAGACGTATTGGGAGTCCGGTCCCCCCAGTTCCATTTCAACGCAGGCCCAGCCGGGCGGGCAACCGTCGGTGCAAGTATGGGTGCAGACCTTGCCGTCAGGGCCTTGAATGCAGTATCCATCGCCACAGTCGTCGTTGTCGTTGCACGGGGAGCCAATGGCAGCAGGTTCTGTGCTCGCGTCGACGGTGTCAGCTTGGGTGAGGTGCAGATCTTCTGGGTTGGCAGTGATGTCATTCTCGATATCGGCCACAATCTCGCTGCTATTGTGGTCCCCGGTATCTTCGGTGGACGTCTTCGTGTCCACTTTGGCAACACCGCTTTGCGAACAAGCGGTCAGAGCTGCGAACAGGAGGACCGAAAGGCCAACCTTGAACGTGCGTATCTTCATGGGTGTTTCCCCCGATTGCGTACTTTCCGCGACCATTGTACTAAGAATCTCTGCCAGTTTGAAGATAAAGTTCCAATAACGCATTTGCGGGCATCTCGGGTGCGTACGAGCTGATGTCAAATGTTGCCGATGGAGATTTGGAAAGGCACCTCGGAGAAGGTTGTCGCGTCGTCCCATTCCTCAGCCATCTGCGAGTAGATGCGGAAGTAGTAGGTATGTTTGCCCACCGGATTCTTAGCCTCGCATTTGAAAGTGACTTGCAGAGATTCGAAGGCGCTTACCTGCACTGGAGCGACTGGTTGGCAATGTTCTGTGGGCTGCTTGGCTGGTCCGTAGCCGACCATGAAGCTAAAGGTATCGGGGTCCGGTGAA
>CALGBT010000433.1 GCA_937884235.1 uncultured Pseudomonadota bacterium | reverse complement strand
CGGTACAGATTAGAGAAACTGCACCCGTAAATTCGCCCCTCGTAGTCAATGGCGATATCTGTCATCTGTTGACCGCCGTTGGGGAAGGAGAAGACGCCAACAGTGGTTACCCCGGGCATTTCCGGGTCGAACTTATAGAGTGTGCTAGAAGTGTGGGCGTAAATGGCGCCGCCAATGGCGAGGCCCGGCCAATGGGCATCGAAGGGAGCTTCGTCACTGATGTCGGGCACTCCGTCATCATCGTCATCAGGATCACAGGGGTCCCCCTTACCATCTTCATCGAAGTCGTCCTGGCCGAGATTACTGGCGAGAGGGCAGTTGTCGTCATCGTTGGCGAGACCATCTCCGTCGGCATCCTCGTCACAAAGATCCCCCTGTCCGTCCCCATCAAGATCCGCCTGAATGGAGTTGCTTACGCCGGGGCAGTTGTCCTCGGCATCAACCAGGAAGTCGCCATCCTTGTCGGGGTCGCAGAGGTCGCCCTGTTTGTCGCCGTCAAGGTTCTCCTGGCCTGGATTTGGCACCGACGGGCAGTTGTCCCCAGCATCAGGGATACCATCATTGTCCATGTCCGATGGTCCTGCGTCGGGGGCAGCATCCATGGCAAGGGCATCCACATCTGGAAGCGGCGGAGCAAGGTCTGTCGTAACATCCTCAGCAACCTCTGCGGAGGCGGGAACGTCAGCCATCACTTCTGCCAGGGTCTCCTGTCCTGCCCAATCCACCAACCGGATTTCTGCCGGGGACACGGCATCGCTGCCCGGTTCCCAGTAATCGTCCACGGTGCCAGGGGCTTCGCCGACCATGTCAATGGCGCTAGAGTGCACGCCGCAAGCGGTAGTGCAGCACAAAACAGCGAGGAAGACGCGCATGCGGACCATCGATTTCACCTCTTTCACGACACGATGTTACTCGGACCTTCCCGAGTCGTCGAGGGGTTTGTCCAGCCTTACAGCCCCTGCCAGCCCTGCCGCTAGACCCGGCTACGAGTCGGGCATTTGCTTAATAGTCCAGGCAACCCTCAAGCCACCGGCCGTCGCTGCCGCAACGTAGACAAGAGCAGGTATCCAGTTCTGGAAGATGATGGCACCGATGCCGAAGGTCAGCCCGAAAGCGAGTGAAAGGCCCCCCAGCCAGTCCCACAAGAAGCCAATGCCTAAGACCGGGTTGCCGGCCTTGCGCACGTCATCGGGAAGGACCCCCCAGGCCCCTCCAGGGGAGACCCGTTTGTAGAACTCCATGAGGGTGGCCACGGGAGTTGGCCTGGTGAGGAGCGTCGCGGTAACCCAGGCGACGATGGTCAGTGGGATGATCAAGAAGGCCTTGATGTGCAGCGGCATAGTCTCCACCGGGAAGCCGAGAATCTCCACTTGCGGGGCAAAGATGGTCAGCATCAGATTGAGGAAGGCCAGAAAGGCGGAGCTGCCCAGCGCGACGATTTCACTGATAGCAGTGATTCGCCACCAGAACCACCGCAGCACCAGGACCAGCCCGAGTCCCGAGCCCATAAGAAAGGCAAACTCCCACGCCGCCGAGATGGAGGTGAGCAGAGAGGCCACAATGCCTGCACCGACCATGAGCAGAACGACTACAATTCGTGTCACCGCCAGGTAGTGCTTAACCGTACCGTCTTTCTTGATGAACCGTTGATAGACGTCGGTCATGATGTAAGAAGCACCCCAGTTCAGGTGAGTGTCAATGGTGCTCATGAAGGCGGCCAGGAAAGAGGTCACCAGGAGTCCTTTGAAACCCACGCCAAGGTACGTATTCATGACCAGAGGGTAAGCTCCGGTGTCACCCGTCTCGGTACCCGAAAGGTCGGGAAATAGAACCAAGGAAACCAGAGCGACCATGATCCAGGGCCATCCCCGCACCATGTTCAGCACCGCGAAGTATAGGGTGGCCAAGAGCGAGTGCTTCTCATTCTTGCACGAAGACATACGCTGAATGATATAGCCCCCGCCATCGGAATATGGGTGGGCCCACCACATCACCAGCATGAAGAGCAAGAAGCCCACAAAGGGCCCGCCGATCTCCCCCGATAAGGGGGGAAAGAGGTCAAAGATTCGTTCCCCCTGGTCAGGATTGGAAATGATCTTCTGCTTGAGCACCTCGACCCCTCCAATCTTGCTGACAGCCAGCACGGCCAGATAGATCGATCCGCCAAGGGCAATAATCAACTGCACGAGATCCGTGGCCACCACCCCGTAGAAGCCTGAGAGCACTGCATAAATGAGAGCGACGACAATGCAAGCAACGATGGCAACCCATTGATTAACTGGCATCATGGTCGTCACCACCGCAGCCATAGCGCGAATGACCCAGCCCATCACCAGGAAGTTGAAGATGACTGCGAAATAGACTGCTTTGAAGCCTCTCAGCGCTGCCGCAGCCTTGCCAAAGTAGCGGATTTCCAGCAGCTCATTGTCAGTTGTCACGCGGGCACGACGCCACAACCGAGCAAAAAGAAAGACGGCCATGATTTGCGCAATACAGGCGTTCCACCAGAACCAGTTTCGCCACAACCCGTGCTCGCGCACCATTTCAGTCATGGCCAGAGGGGTGTCTGAAGCAAAGGTGGTGGCGACCATGGACGTGCCAATAAGCCACCATGGCATGGCGCGGCCCCCAACAAAGTAGTCATCTGTGGAGCCGGATGCCTTTTTCGAGAAATAGATGCCAACGCCGATGGAGAAGACCATGTAGATGGCGATAATGGCGTAGTCGAGAGTCGCGAGCGTGGGTTCCATGACGGGCCTCCCTCCTAAAAGAGCGTTGACGGATTGAGGAGCGAACGGGGAAATTCGGGTCCTGCGGTATCAGGCAAGTCAATCTGTCGGGCGCCCTCGACGAGCTTTGCCGCCGCGTCCTCCGGGGTGGCGTCGCCCACGAGGACGTCGTGGACATGAGCCTGCAGCAACGCGCTTAGCTGATGATAGTAAGGACTCATGGGCCGTGGCCTGGCAATGGCGAGGGATTCACGGACAACGGTAAGTCCGGCAACCTCCTGATGCACGGGCAGAGGCACCCGCAAGTCGGAGGGGAGACGCCCCAGACGTTGGGCCACAAACGCCTGGCTTTCAGGACTGCCGAGAAACTCCACAAGCTTCCAGGCTCCAGGCTGCGACTGCGAGTACTTGTTCACCGCTAGATGCCACCCCCCAAGTGTCGGTGCGCCACGATGCAGCGCAGTACCGGGCAGTTGCGCAATGCCCACCTTGCCGGCGACATCGGATTCCGGCACAAACCCCGCCAGGTCATCCCAGTCGCGGGCGAAAACTGCCTTGCCCGCCAGGAACCTCTGGCGACTCTCCAACTCGTGGAAAGTAGCTACGGAAGCTGGAGATGCGCCAGAGGTGATAAGATTGTTCATGACCTCCAGGGAGTGCGCCAGCATAGCCTCATCGAGGACCACGCCCTGAGGGGCAATCTGTATGGTTCCGCCGTGCGCCAGGTAAACCTCCAGGAAATTGCAGACCAGTCCTTCGTAGGCGGCCCCCTGCCAGACAAAACCATCCATGGACTCGGCCTTCCCCAGCTTCACCGCCGCCGCTGCCAGCCCTTGCCAGTTGGTGGGGATCTTCTCTCCATGTTTAGTTAGAATATCACTCCGGTAGTAAAGCACGCTCACCGCAGGAAATGCCGGGACCGCCACCAATTCCCCCCCGTAACTTGCCCCGGCCAGGGTCTGCGCCTCAAAGTCCTTGAGTTGCTGCGCCAGAGCGATGGGTGGGGAAGCCAGAACACCGGCAGCTGCCAGTTCGGTCGTCCAGATGGTATCCATCTCAAAGACGTCGATGAAGCGGCTGCGAGCTGTGAATGACCGGTGGTAGAAGTGGCGTTGCAGGTCAGTTGAGGGCTGCAAAGAGTGCAGGATTACCTGGAAGTCAGGATTCGCCTCCTCAAACTTTGCCACCAAAGCCGTCAATGCTTCCTCGTGTTGCTCCGATAGTCTCCCATAGCTAAAGACCAGCGACGTTTTGCCCTGGTGGTCACGCCCACACCCTCCGGACACTGAAAGCATGATAAAGAGGAGTAGCGAGCATCCTATTTGCTGGCAAAAAGGCATGGCAGCCTCCTGGCTAGGGGGAGCAGAACATGGTCGGTGGTGCTGTTCATGTCTAGAAACGTACACGCGGCAGGCGGAGCGGGTCAAGCCTCTCGTCAACCAGATTCGGCGGGCGAGCAATTGACCGGGCGCCATCCCTTCTGGTATACAGCAGGGCGTCGTACAGGAGGCATTGATGGTTCTTTCCCGGTTTGTGCCCACGCTCTTCTTGTTGTCCATGGTTGCCGCCTGCAGTTCCCCCGCCAGCACTGACTCTTTGCCAGATGTGCGGGGGGACAGCGAGGCGCCCGGCGACGGCCCTCTTGCTGCGGATTCCAGCGTCCTTGAAGTTGGTATCGACAGCCTTGCGGAGCCGCTTCATGGCCTCTGGTACAGCGGCTTCTCGCAGCCTGGCGCCGGAACACCATCTGTCTTCATTACCACTAGCAAGATCAACGGTCCCAATCTAGTGACCTTCTTCGTCAAGGCGGGCAACCTCGGGCAGGTGGCCGGCGTGGCCTTCTATTTGCGCTATGACAGCGAATACCTACGCTTCGACAACGCCAAAAGCGTGGTCAATTTTGGCGATAGTGGCCCCTACTTCACCGCCAGCGCCGCCAAGGAGTTGACTCCTGGACTGGTGACCTTTGGCGCAGCCCGTTTTTGCAAGGACAAGATTCCCTGGGGGTCCACCGACCAGTGTGGGGGCATCGATATTGGGGAAAAGATCACCCTGGCCTCCTTCACCTTTGAGATCGTGGGTAGTGGTACCGGCAGCCTGCGCTTTCCCGAGGCCAACACTCTTCTGCTGCGCCCTGACCGCACCACCGCAGACGCTGCCTGGATTGGTGGAAGCTACGTTATTATCGACGAGGTGCAGCCATGAGCCGGCTCCCTCTTCTCTTGGCTATTGTGCTCCTGCCCTGCATCGCACTTGCCTCCCCGTCCCCCGTGGTCAGGCTACCACGGCTACCGGCTGATGCCGCGGTGCATACATGGGGCGATTCACTGGAAGTGTCGCTGCTGCGCGCCGCCAGTCCCCGACCGCCAGCGGCTCCATGGTTTCTCGACTACCCGGGTCAGAGGGATGTCTACACCTCGATTTCCGAAGGCGCCTTTGACGTTACTCGCGTCGACACGGACGTCTACATTGACCTTGATGTAGATGGTGTGCTGGGCGTGGAGGCCCGCATCGTCCTGGTGGCTCTTCAGGACGGCGTGAAGCAGATGGAGTTTTACCTGGAGTTCCCAGAAGTGCTGGAGGTTTCTGGAAGTGGCGGGCTGGCTTTGGAGTACGAGAAGATCG
>CALGBT010000432.1 GCA_937884235.1 uncultured Pseudomonadota bacterium | reverse complement strand
GGTTGGATCACGCCAGATCGTCCAAGTCAAGCGGATTTAGATGCGATCGCCCTGCTCCACGTCCGCACATCCAGTGACATCGGCCCACGTTTCGTGCTAGCATCCAATGCCAGCGAAGAGGTCTTTTCATGCGTGAGATGATTGCTGACACCCTTTCGAAACTTGCTCAGGCCTTTCTCGTTCCCGCCGATCCCGATGACCTGGATGCCCGAGACCCCGAGATGCTCCAGGCCCTGGCACCACTCCTCGACATCCTCACGAAGATCTACTATCGCCTTGAGGTGGAGGGACTGGCACGCATTCCTGACGGCAAGGCGCTGGTGGTCATCAACCACAATGCCGGCATCACCTTCGCTGAACTCCTCGGCTTTGGCGCCCGCTTCGTCGCCGAGCGCGGCATCGATGATGCCATCTACGGTCTCGGCCATGACGGTATTCTCTCGGTTCCCCTGCTCAAGAACTTCCTCATCAAGGCGGGGGGAGTGCGGGCCAGCCATGGGCACGCCGACAAAGTGCTGATTGCCAATCGTAAGATCCTCGTTGCCCCGGGCGGCAACATGGAAGCTTACCGGCCGTACAAAGACCGCCACCACATTAACTTTCAAGGCCGAACAGGGTTTCTGCGTCTCGCCGTGCGCCACGGTGCGCCCATCGCACCCGCCGTCTTCATCGGTGGCCACGAGACCTTTGCCGTCCTCCACGACGGCCGCCAGATCGCCGAGGCCTTGGGGCTGAAGAAGCACTTTCGCATCGATACCTTCCCTCTCTTCCTCGGGTTGCCCTGGGGTGTCGGTATCGGGCCCATCTTCCATTTGCCGCTGCCTAGCAAGTGCAAAGTCAAGGTCCTCGACCCCATCTCCACCGCGGAGTATGGGCCCGCGGCCGAACACGACGAGGCTGCCTTGCAAGAGCTCTACCAGAAGGTGACTTCGGCGATGCAGGCAGCGTTGACTCAAATGGCAGCTGAGCGGCGTTTTCCAGTACTGGGGTAGGGATCAGTCTTTCATGGCAGCAAGTTCGTCTTCCAACAACATGATAAGCGCTTCCAGCTTCCGCTGATGTTGCTCCTCTTCCTCGGCCATCTCCTCGAAAATGCGCTTGGAAAGGAAGCCCGGCGCACTCTTGGCAGCGTTGCGGTATTGCCGGCTGGAATCACGCTCCTTGGGCAGGGCAATGGTCGCTACCTGGATAACCGCCTTGATGTCCTTGATGCGCTGCTTCTTGTCGCTCATGGCTATCCTCCTCTAGCTCGGGAACGTGATGCGGCCACCGATAAAGCCCAGGGCCAACACCAGCGGACCGAAGCTCAGGTACAACAGATGATAGATGAGGGTGGACTCACCGCCGCCAAAGTACTGGAGAACCAGCACCAGACCACCGACCACAACAAAGACCACCGATAACACGATCTTGGCCAGAAAGAGGGACGTCGGACGCCCGGCAAACTGGTAGATCCAGTCAACAAATCCCGAAAAAATGGGCAGCGGGGAGGTAACAAGTCCCATTATCAGGTTCCAGTGAGCCACCGTCTCGCAGGTCGGACAATCAATTACCAGCGCCACGAAATGCAGAAATGAGGCGGCCACGCAAAAGGCAATTGGGAAGTGGACCGAAGCGGGATGCGAATGCATTCGATACATGAACTCGGCGTAGAACGGCGGGCCCGAGTCATCCTTCTTCGGAGCCGCCGGGGGCTCCTTGGCAACCACCGGTGCCTCAAGCGTCCCGACTACTGGCAGACGCTGCACCGATTCCAGCCCATGGGGGGCCCTGCCGAGATCGGCCGTCAGGTCAGTCCCCGCCTCGTGGACCCGAACGTGGGTTCCCTTCCGCCACAGCTTCGAGTCAGTGGCGTTGTACACCAGCCCCTGACAGGCAAAGTAGGCGGGCCGGCCATCCTTGCCATCGAACTGCTTCAACTCTTCCAATGTGAAGGTCTTATCGCTCATGGCCCGCACTTTAGCCCAGGTCGGTCCCCCGATCAACATCCATTGTCAGGTTGCCCGGATAGTCCCCCGGCGCGGGTGACGCAATGGTGCTCGTGACTGTTGACTCTCAGCCGGCATTGCGGCTAGTCTTGCCCCATGAAACTGACCACCACAGTGCGTGGGAAGAACTACTCCTTCCCCGACCTGAAGACCGTCCTGGGAAAAGCCAACCAGCCCAAGTCCGGGGACTCCCTGGCCGGCATTGCCGCCGAGAACGCAACGGAGCGCGTCGCCGCCCGTCGGGTGCTGGCCGACATTACGCTGCGCGAGATTCGAGAAAACCCCGTCGCCCCCTACGAAATCGACGAGGTGACGAGACTCATCGAGGCCGACCTCGATAAGGCGAAGTTCACCCAGGTGGCCGACTGGACAGTGGCCGAACTGCGCGAGTACATTCTCCGTCCCGAGCAAGACGGTGAGAGCCTCCTGAGCCTCGGCCGCGGATTGACGAGTGAGTGCATCGCCGCGGTGACCAAGCTCATGACCAACATGGATCTCCTGGTGGCCGCCGCCAAGATCAGGGTAGTTACCCACGCCAATACCACCCTCGGCC